>JBDRLK010000214.1:0-13881 GCA_043813155.1 Pseudomonadota bacterium
GGTCCCCACGGTCGTCATCAAGTCCGACGGCGAGGACACGTGGGCCGACCTGGCCCCTCTCTCCGGCGACCCTCTCGAGGCGGATGTCGAAGAGCTCAAGACCAGGGTCAGGAATGCAGGGGTCGTGGGCCTCGGCGGGGCCACCTTCCCCTCGCACGTGAAGCTCAGCCCGCCGCCGAAGAAAAGCATCGACACGTTCATCCTCAACGGCTGCGAGTGCGAGCCTTTCCTCACGGCCGACCACCGGCTGATGGTCGAGGAGCCGGACGGGGTCCTGATGGGCATGCTTATCGGCATGCGCATCCTGAACGTGAAAACCGGGTTTATCGGGATCGAAGGCAACAAGCCCGACGCCATCAAGACAATGGAGAAAACCCTGGAAAGGATGCGCAAGCAAAAGGACCTTGCCGGCATAGACATCACGGTGGCCGAGCTTCCGGTCAAATACCCGCAGGGCGCGGAAAAACAGCTCATAAGGGCCCTGCTCAGGCGGGAGGTCCCCTCCGGCGGGCTGCCCATGGACGTGGGCGCCCTCGTGCACAACGTGGGCACGGTCTTCGGCATGTACCAGGCTGTTGTCGAAGGCCGGCCTCTTATCGAGCGCGTGCTCACGGCCTCGGGCTCGGGCATGAAAAAGCCGGGGAATTACAAGGTTCGCATAGGCATGCTCGTCAAGGACCTGCTCTCGGAGATCGGCGGGTTTGCGGACGACGCGAAAATATTGAAACTGATCATGGGCGGGCCCATGATGGGCCTGGCCCAGTTTACGGATGAAGTGCCGGTGATCAAGAGCACGTCGGGAATCCTGGCGTTCACGGACAAGGAGATCGGGGCGGTCAGGGAAATGAGCTGCATTCGCTGCGGCAACTGCCTCACGGTCTGTCCCATGAACCTCAACCCGACGCTCCTCGCGCGCATCAGCAAGATGAGCGCTTACGAGCATCCGGAAAGCGAAAACTGCCTCGACTGCATCGAGTGCGGCTGCTGCGCGTTCGAGTGCCCGTCGGCGATTCCCCTCGTGCAGCACATAAGGCGCGCAAAGGGCAGGATCATCGCGATGAGGAAAAAGGCGGGGTGACCCCGGTGCTGGTGCTGCGCGCCCTCGGCGCGCCCGAAGATTGTAGCTGCGCGCCCTCGGCGCGCCCGAATACTGGTGCTGCGCGCCCTCGGCGCGCCCGAAGAAGAGAACGGAAAACGCAAGAAAAAAACATGGCTGACCTGTTCAAAGTAACGAGCTCCCCTCACGTGCACGCAAAGGCGACAACGCCGCGGATCATGTGGGAGGTCTTCTTCGCGCTCGTGCCTGCCGCGGCCGTGGCCGTCTACGCGTTCGGCCTCGAGAGCGTGCGCGTCATCCTCATCACCACGGCCGCCTGCGTGGCCTTGGAAGCGCTGTACCAGAAGCTCGCCGGCGGAAAGGTGACGGCCATGGACGGCTCGGCCGCGCTGACAGGGCTGCTGCTGGCCCTCAACCTCCCGCCCACGGCGCCCTGGTGGCTTTGCCTCGCAGGCGCGATCATAGCCGTCATCATCGCCAAGGCACTTTTTGGCGGGCTCGGCCAGAACATCTTCAACCCCGCGCTCACGGCCAGGGTGTTCCTGCTCATCTCGTTCCCGGCGCAGATGACGCGCTGGATGATCCCCTCGCAGGCAGGGGACATGGCGAAAAGCTTCCTCGGGTTCAACACGAATTTCATCGATCACGGCGGCGAGGTGATCAAGGAGGCCGCAAAAATCACGGTCGGGCAGGTCGACATCGTAACCGCCGCCTCGCCCCTCGGCCTGCTGAAGGAGCAGGGCGCGGCCGCCCTGGGGCAGCTGGAGTGGTGGCACCTGGCGGTCGGCCATCTCACGAACGGCAGCCTCGGCGAGATCAGCGCCGCGGCGCTGCTCGCCGGCGGCGTTTACCTCATCGCCCGCAGGATCATTTCGTGGCACATTCCCGTGTCCTTTCTCGGGACCATGGCCGTGTTCGCGACCATCACCCATGCCGTCGATCCGGCAAGGTACGCGGGCTTTGAATTTCACCTCGCAGCGGGCGGCGCCATGCTGGGCGCGTTTTTCATGGCCACGGATTACGTGACATCGCCCATGTACCCGCTGGGCAAAATCGTGTTCGGCTGCGGCTGCGGCGCCCTGACCATGATCATAAGGCTCTGGGGAGGTTATCCCGAGGGCGTGAGCTTTGCCATACTCCTGATGAACGCGCTGACGCCGCTCATCGACAGGTATGCGACGGAAAAGAAATTCGGATTCAAGAAGGAGCCGAAAGAGGAAACGTAGCGCGGCCCTTCAGGGCCGCCAAGGCGGGGCTGAAGCCGGCGGGGCTGAAGCCCCCTGCACTACAAACTTGATTGATAGTTAGGATTGACCATGAACGCATGGAAGGAATTCAGCAAGGGGCTGATCAAGGAAAACCCGATTACCGTGTGCCTGCTCGGCATGTGCCCGGCCCTTGCCATTTCAACGTCCACGTACAATGCCCTGGGCATGGGCGTGTCGGTCATTTTCGTCCTGCTCTGCTCCAACATCCTCGTCAGCCTGCTCAAGAAGTGGATCCCTAAAAACGTGCGCATCCCCTGCTTCGTCGTTATCATCGCGACATTCGTGACCATCGTCGACCTGGTCGTGCACGCCTTTCAGCCGGCCCTGCACAAGAGCCTTGGCATCTTCATCCCCCTGATCGTGGTCAACTGCATCATTCTCGGCCGCGCCGAGGCTTTTGCGAGCAAGAAGTCGGTCTGGCACTCAATCATGGATGCCCTCGGCATGGGACTGGGATTTACGATCGTGCTTGCCATCGTGGGAACGTTCAGGGAGTTTCTCGGCAACGGGACCGTCACCATCTTCCAGATGGGCGAAACCATGGTCAAGTTCAACAGCCTGGACGACTCGTTCGCAAAGACCATCATCGCCATCCTGCCGCCGGGCGGTTTTATCAGCCTCGGCATCTTCGCCGCCATCGTCAACAAGCTGCAGAAGAAGAAGGCGTAGCCTAATTCATTTCTCTGTTGGGTAGGGGAGGCTTTAGCCTCCCGCTCATTTCCCTGGCACGCCAAGGGCGTGCAGCACCATTCTATGGAGAGACCCACACAATCCACTCCTCTACCCGGCCCGTGTCAACGCCTGCGTTGTCGGAGACATGCAGCGTCCACGTTCCGCTGCCCGGGCTCGTGGCTTCGCCGTCAAAGCCGGCCATGGAGCCGCCGTCCGGCGCCGTGACCAGGTCGTAAACAGTGAAGATGTTGTCCGTTCCGCTGCCCGTGCGGTCGTGAAGCGCAAGCGTGGTGCCCGCCGGGCTCGTCAGGTCGACGATAAGGTCCCCGATGTACGTGTGCCTGATCTTCACGCCCACGTGAATGTCGTTGATCGAGGCGGGCAGCCAGTCGGCCGAGGTCACGGTCGCGCTCACGCCCGCCGGCGTGTTGTCCGGAATGGCCAGGGGAAGGGCGGTGCCGCCCAGCGATGAAGCGGTCAGCCTCACGAAAGCGTCCCCATCCGGCTGCGCCTGCGTGTTGGCCTCTCCCGGCGTGGGCCACCAGGACTGGACAAAATCGTCCGCGTTGCTGTCCGTGTCCGTGCCATCCGGGTACCGGCCGATGGAGTTGTTCCAGTGGTCCTCGATAGCGGGCGCGGGGCCGCCTTCTCCCCTGAAAACAGCCGCCCCGTCCCCCCATCCCACGGCATCGAAAACCGTCCCGGACTCCCCGTCCCAGCCCGTATACAGCACAAGCGCATCCGCGCCGTTCCCGAGCGCGTCCGCGTCCGTAACGCCCAGATCCGCCCAGTCCGCGTACAGCCCGTCAACTCCGGCATCGCCGATAACGAGGATTCCGCTGTCCGGTATCAATGCGTAGGGCAGGTCGACCGCCCACACCACGCCGCCGGTGGCTCCGTCGTAATGGACCAGAGCAAACCCTTCGAAACCCCTGCCGGGCTCGCTGACGATCTCGACAAATTCCGCGTCGTCCTCTTCGTAATTCCTGCAGGCGACCTCGTTGATCACGGCGAAAACCGGCGGGGGCGCGGGCACGAAATCCGTTTCGCCCGGAAAAACATCGTTGCCCGCGCCGTTGGAAAGCCCGATCATGCCCCTGTCCGTGGTCTGGAGCTCCACGTAGTGGAGCTCGATCACGCCCGTGCCCGCGTTCATGACGACCTGGAAGCTGTTGAGCTCGCTGGTGGTGTACCGCGGAACACCATTGAACGTCACAGCGACAAGGCCGGGGTCGGCATATTCGTCCACGATGACGGCTCCGTCCGATCCGCCGTTCGGGTCGAGATCCACGTCAACCCCAGCGATCCTCGCAAAGTCGAAATAGGTCGACGTGGACGAGTCGGCCCAATCGTCACCGGCGCCGAACGTGACAAACCCGTTGGAGCCCACGAACAAACTCGTATAGTCTGCCTCGAAAAACGCAAAGCTGCTGACAACAGAAAACGTGTACTCGATGGAATCATCGTCATCCAGCGCGAGCCTGCTCGTGACGTCGCCTCCCCCCGGCGATATGGGGAAGTCGGTCACACCATCCGCATACTCCCAGGTGTACAGGTTTTCGTCGCCCGCGTCGGGGGTGAAGGTGATGGAATACCCGACCACGTCCACGACGTCGCCCACCCCGAACTGCTCCCAGTACCCTCGGAAGGGCACGCATTCAGGCTCGTCGCTGCAATCCGGGTCATCGCAGTCCGCGGGCCCGTCCGCGTCATTGTCATGGCCGTCATCACAGATCTCCTCGGTGGAGCAGTAGGTCTCGTCGCCGAAGCAGTCCTCGTCAGCGCAGTCCACGTCGCCGTCCAGGTCATTGTCCTCGCCGTCGCCGCAGTCCTCGGCCTCCAGGATATCCACGTGTATCTCGTACTGCACGCTCGAGGGCGAGCTGAAATAGGCCTCGACAATGATGAAGAGCCGCTCGCCGTCCGACGTGGCCGTGTGCCTGAACCCGTCGGTTTCCCCGTAATCCTGCGACAGACTGCAATCAAACGTATCGCCGCACTCGCCCTGGAAGCTGACCACCACGTCGAGCGTGCCGAGCTCCCTGACCGCCGCGGTTTCTCCCGCCATAAGGTCCACGGCAAACACGGCTTCAACCGTGCCGGTCCTGGTCATGCAGCCCGCGCCGCCGAGCTCGAGGTCGTCGCTGAAGTCGACCGTGAAATCATCGCCCTCCCTGACGTAGGGGGTCGAGGCGATCACGGCCGCATCGTCGCAGGATTCGCCAAGCCCTTCCGTGCAGATCGCGGGCTCGGATGAGTCATCACAGAACAGCTCGTCGTCATTGCAGTCCCGTGTGTCCTTGAACACGGTGCAGCCTGTTTCATCTTCCGGCACGCAGGTCTGGATCATTGTGCCCTCGCAGCGCGTCAGGCCCTCGATGCACGCATCGGGGCAGATGCACGCCGCGCTGCCGTCCCCTCCCTCTTCGCAGGCTTTATCATCGTCGGAGCAGTCCTCCCCGTCCTCAAACGCAAAGCAACCGCTTTCCTCGAAGAGCACGCAGGTCTGGACGACCGTGGCGTCGCAGCGCGCCTCGCCGGCCGTGCAGGGGTCGGGGCATTCACATTCCGCCGTGCCGTCGCCTCCTTCCACGCAGATTCTTCCTTCATCAGCGCAATCGGCGCCGTCCACGAAAACAAGGCAGCCGCTTTCCTCCAGCAGCACGCAGGTCCGTATCAGCGTGTCCACGCAGCGCATCCGGCCGTCCGTGCATGGCTCGGGGCATGCGCACTCGGCCAGCGCGCCGGTCTCCTTGCAGATCATGCCGCTGTCCGTGCAGTTTTCGGTTTCTTCCCACACCAGGCACCCGGCGGACCCGACCGCGCAAGTCTGCAGGATGTTGGCAAAACAGCGCATCAGCCCGTTGGAATCGCAGTCGTCCGAACACGCCGCAACGCACATGGGCGAGGGGCCGCTGTCATCGCACAGGCCGCCGTCGTCCGCGCAGTCGCGCACGTCCACCCACATCAAACAATCTTCCTCGACCTCGGTGCAGCGCTGGATGACCGTACCCTCGCAGCGCGTTTCATCCAGGGTCTCGCAGTCGATTGTGCAGGACGGCTCGCACGCGGCTTCCCCTTCATCCGACACCACGCATACCAGGCCATCGTCAGCGCAGTTTTGCTCGTCTGTCCAGTGCAGGCAATCCGAGCCGTTGTAGCCGCACAACTGAAGGATAGTATCCTCGCATTGCGTCCCGCCCTCCTCATCGCACTCGTCCGTGCAGTCCTCCACGCATTCGGCCCCGCTGCCCGTGTCAAAGCAGCCCTTGTCCCCGTCCGCGCAGTCCTCCACCTCGACCCAGCCGAGGCACCCTTCGGCGTCGCTCTCGCACTGCTCGATCTTCGTGCCCACGCATCGCGTGTCTCCCTCATTCGTGCAGGGATTCTCGACATCCGGGCATTCAGTCTCACCATCTGCGTCTCCTTCACCGTACCCGTCCATGTCTGCATCTCCGTCTTCTTCAATTTCGTTCCCGCCGTCGCATCCCGTGAGAAGCAGCACGGCCAACCCAACCGCCGGGAAAAAAAATCCAAACCTTAATAATCTTGTCATCGAAAACCTCCCCTGGTACAGCAAATAAATATACGCCTTAATCACGATTATGCAATCCATAGATTGCCACGCCTTTGCCTGGAACGCTGTCGCCTTCGTTGACGTGCCAACACGTATTAAGGAATGGTGCTGCGGGCCGAGGCACGCCGAGGGCGTGCAGCTACACCATGTTTTCTTAGGAGCTGCTCACGCCGCATGTAGAACTGGGTAGTGCAGGGGCTTTAGCCCCGCTGGCTTCAACCTCGTTACGGGCGGCCCTGAAGGGCCGCACTACGGGCTATGATCGCGGCGTTATTATAAAGGGAAAACAGCACGTTTTCTCAGGAGGCAATAAACCAATTGAAGCCGCGGCGATCTAAAAATTAAATGATGGTCGGGCAGATGCTCTTGGGCGCTTTCAAAATGTCCTTGATCTTGTCGGAGCTCTTTTTCTTGTAGGGCGATTTCGGGAACTGGTTGATCACGGTCTTGAACAGCGTCCTTGCGTCGGAACAGTTTTTGATCATGAAGAACGCCTCTCCCATGTGATACAGCACGGCGTCCATCCTGTCAGACTCGGAGTAGCGGTCGATGACCTTCTGGAGCTCGCCGAGGGCTTTCGACGCCCGTCCCTCCTCCAGGAAGGCGAGCCCCACGTTGAGCTGCGCGTCGTCGGCCAGCGGATCGTCCCCGTATTTTTTTACATACTCCCTGAAAAGCCCGCGCGCCAGCTCGTACTGCTTGCCCGCAAGCGCCTTTTGCGCCTCGTCCCAGTGCTTGGCCTTGTCCGCCGGGATCTTCGTGGGCCCCACCGGCGCGTCCATGCCGAAAGCTTTTATGAACTGATCCACTTTTTCGTCCTGCTCCTTCCTGTTCTGCGCTACTTCCTTGGTCACGTTGTCCAGGTAATAGTTCAGCTCGTCCATCTTTCCTTCCATGGCCGCAAGATCCTTTCGCAGCTGGTCGATCTGAAGTGCAAAGTCGGCCGTGTTCTCGCCAAGGTTTTTCTGGGCCCTATCGATGATCTCCTGGACGTTCTTGATGTCCTCCTGGGCCTGGATGAGGATCGCGTAGTAATTGGTGTTGATGGTCTTGTCCATCTTCTTCATTCCATCGTTCAGGTGCTGGATCTGCCTCTGCATGGCCTTGCCCTCGCGGGCCGTAACGTAGCAGCCCTGGCAGAGGACAAACACAATCGCAGGCAGGAGCATCGAAAAGATCCGTGGCTTTGGCTTAACATGTTTCATGGCAATTAGACCACCTAATAATGGCAAACGGGTTTAAAATCAAGATTTGACCCCCAAGTATGTACTATAACTCATTGTCGTCCAGTATGACATTTCTGTCATAGATCTGCTCGATTATACTAACTTTTTATTCACCCGCCGTTTTTCTCAACACTTACCATATCCGGTTAATTCGCTCAAAAAAAGGGAAAAATCTGGAAAACGCAAATTAATACCAAGTGGCATAAGCATTGCAAGTATCTTTGTCAGCGAGGTGCCCCTTGGTAGCGATTTTTACGCCAGCTTTTGATGACCGCGAGCCTACCGACGAGGCGCAAGACCTCTTTTATCGTACGATTCTGCCGCTGCGATTAGAGCTTTTCAGGATGGCCCTGAAAATGACCAATCACAAGCACGATGCTGAAGATCTTCTGCATGACAGCTTCCTCAAGGCTTTAGGTAAAATATCCTCGCTGGCTGACGAGCGAAGGGCGCGGTCATGGATGTATTCGATCCTGAGAAATACATTCGTGTCCGAGGCCCGCTGCCGGGCCAGGGCAAGAGTGGAATCCATGCCGGGCAATGAAATGGACCGCGTGGTGGACGTGATCAGGCATTGCAACGGCACCACCGAAAAGGTCGAGATGCACAGGGCCATGGACAGGCTGGATGATTCATTTCGCTGGCCCGTCATGCTGTGCGACGTGTACGGCATGACCTATGCCGAGGCGGCCAGGGAGATAGGATGCCCCCTCGGAACGCTCATGAGCCGTCTGTCCAGGGGGAGGGAAAAGCTGCGCGAAATATTGGAAACTTGACCTTCCGCTTATTATCCAATACAAGTACATTGCTGTGGTGCGGGGCTTTGGCCCCGCATTGTCAGTAGAACTGGTGGTGCAGGGGGCTGGCCCCGCATTGTCAGTAGAACTGGGTGGTGCAGGGGGCTTTGGCCCCGCATTGCCTTAACGCGCATCGCGCAATAAATGAAGCGCTGGATGTAGCTGCAGGCCCTTGGCCTGCCTGGACACGGCGCGCCGAGGGCGCGCAGCTACACCGCCAATACACCGGAGGTGCACCCATGCAGCTGGAAAAAATACAGCAAGTCCTGAAGGAAAGAAACCTGGACGGCTGGCTCCTGTGTGATTTTCACAACAAGGACCTGATCGCCTACAGGATCACGGGCCTGGACTCGAACAAGTTTACTAGCCGCCGCTGGTTCTACTTCATCCCGGCCGACGGCAAGCCGTGGAAGCTGGTCTCCAGGGTCGAGAACACGAAGCTCGACCCTCTTCCCGGCGACAAGCATTTGTACCTGTCCTGGCGCGAGCTCCACGCAAGCCTGGCCGACCTTCTCAAAGGCCGCAAACAGGTCGCCATGAACTACTCTGCGCTCAACAACATCCCCTACGTGTCCATGGTCGATGCGGGCCTGATGGAGCTCATCCGGAAAACAGGCATCGAGGTGATCAGCTCGGCCGACCTTGTGACGATTTTCGAAGCTTCCATTTCCGCTGAAGGCTACCGCCTTCAGAAAACGGCCGCCGACCACCTGGACGAGATCGTCCACGAGGCGTTCAAAAAGATCGGCGAGTCGGCCGGCCGGAAAGGCGGCGGCGGAAAAGAAACCGAATACTCGATCCAGCAGTTCATTCTCGGCGAGTTCATGCGGCGCAACATGCACTGGGACGACGCGCCCATCGTGGGGGTCAACGAGCACCCGGCCGACCCCCACTTCGAGCCCACCGAGGCAACCGCGAAAACCTTCAAGGAGGGCGACTGCGTGCTCATCGATCTTTGGGCCAGGATGAAGGACGACGAGGCCGTGTTCGCCGACATCACCTGGTGCGCGTTCATCGGCGAAAGCCCGCCTGAAAAGTACGAAAAGGCGTTCAACACGATCGTGAGGGCCAGGGACGCGGCCGTCGAATTCATCAGGAAAAAGTTCTCCAAGGGCGAAAAGGTCTACGGCTTCGAAGTGGACGACGCCTGCCGCAACGTGGTGATCGAGGCGGGGTTCGGCGACTACTTCATTCACCGCACGGGACACAACATCGGCCGCGAGGTGCACGGCAACGGCGTGAACATCGACAACCTCGAGACCAAGGACGAGCGCGAGCTCATCGCCAACGTGTGCTTTTCCGTGGAGCCCGGGATCTACGTCGAGGGGGAGTTCGGCGCGCGCACGGAAATCGACGTGTTCATCAAGGAAGGCCGCGAAGTGGAAGTCACGACAAAGGCGCAGGAAAAGCTGCTGCTGCTCTGACATCATTGCCGGCGGCGGGCAGGGGAGGCTTCAGCCTCCCGAAAGCGCGTCACCGGCGCACTTCGCCAACCAACATACGGAGACCCCCCCCATGTGGTGGCCCATCTGGATAATCCTAGCCTACTTCCTTGTCCTGATGGCCCACAATTTTTATCGCCAGTTCAAGGTCAAAACCCAGGAAGACTTCATGGTCGCGGGCCGCCGCCTGTCCAAGAAGGTCATGGTCTTCACCCTCATCTGCACCTGGGTCGGCACGCGCACCTTCATCACCAACGCGGAGTTTGCCTGGAAGGCCGGCTGGTCCGCCCTGTGGCTGCCGGTGGGGGCATGGGTGGGCATCATCCTCATCTATCTTCTGGCCGCCAGGATCCGCACCTTCGGCCAGTTCACAGTCGGCGACATCCTCGAGACGCGCTACGGCAAGATCGCCAGGATATTCGGGGCCGCCACTATCATCATCGCCTTTACGACCGTGGTGGCGCTGCAGTTCAGGGCCGGCGGGTTCGTCCTTAACGTAGTGACGGACGGCAAGATCAGCGTGGAGCTCGGCCAGACCATCACCGCGGCCTTCGTGATCACGTTCACGGCCCTGGGCGGCATGATCGCCGTGGCCTACACGGACTTTCCCAACGGCATCATCATCCTGCTGGCCTGCTGCATCGCGGCCCCCATCGTTGTGATCGCGGCCGGCGGCTGGGACGTTGCCGGCCAGGTCCTTCCGGCCGGCCATTTCAGGGTGTTCAGCCGCGATTTCGGGGCCTTCCCGATCCTGAAGGCAACGGGCTACGGCCTGTCCGCGTGCCTGCTGGTCATGGGGATCCAGTCCATGTACCAGAAGTTCTACAGCGCGAGGACGCCGCGCGAAGCCAGGATTGCAGGAGCGTTCTGGATCGTGGGCACGATCGCGGTCGAGGTGATCGCCATCGGCATCGCCATCTACGGCGCGGCCTATTTCTGGAACGCGGACCCGCCCATCGAGCCCGCGTCGGTCATCCTCATGGCCGCCCGCCACATGATGCCGCGCTGGTCGTCCTGGGCCGGGATGCTGCTCATTGCGGCCGTGTGCGCGGTTGTGATCTCCACGGGCATGAACTACCTGCTCAGCCCCTCCACCAACGTGATGCGCGACATCTACCAGAGGTTCATCAACCCGGACGCAACGCCGGGGAGGATGGTTGTTTTCCAGAAGCTCGTGGTCGTGTTTCTCGGCGTGGGGGCATGGCTCATGGTCTTCGTGCCCACGATCATGGGAAAGAGCCAGATATCGGTCCTGAAATACTCCTATTTCGCCTATACCATGTACGGCGTGTCCATCACGCCCGCCCTGATCGCGGCGCTGTACTGGAGGAGGGCGACCAGGCTGGCGGGCGTTGTATCGATTTTTTCGGGGGCCATCGTGACCCTGCTGCTGGAGCTGGGCGTGCCCCTTTTCCTGCCGCAGCTCATGATAGAAGGCGATCCCCTGGGCGTGCCGACCGTATTTCCGGCCTTTCTCGTGTCCTTCGGCAGCCTCGTTTTCATCACCCTTTCGCAGCCTCCCCCGCCCGACGAAGAAGTGGAAAAGCTGCTTCCCAAGCGAGAGAAAAAATAGCCGTGATGATTGCTATGAAGAGATGAAAAACCTCAAGGAGAAGTATCGAAAACAGTTGTGAGGCTCCTGATTCCTGGGGCCCGCAACCAGGCCGGTTTCCCCTGTCCCTCGACAAAAACAAATCCGGACCTGATCAGTGGCATTCACCCTGCTGCGGGTCAAGTGCGCCCTAAATCGATTGAAGGGACGCCTGATGCTTTGCAATGGACTGCGCAATATCCGGACTGTCGGGGTTCACGTCCAGGGTGCGCTTGCCGGGAATGATGACGAGATCCATGTCTTCCATGGGAATCGCACCGATGAGCACCTGGTCGCCCATGACCAGGGCTCCGGCAAAACCTAAGCGGTTCTTGAACCTGATTTCTATGGGCCCGACATAGGGAACGGATTTTTTCTTTCCATCTGCAAGCGTCACCTCTTTCTTCATGATTTCTTCCAGCTTTAATCGAGCCCTGACGAGTTCGGGAATGCACAGGTGAACGGCTCCGGAGTCCGCAAGAGCTTCAACCTCCAGAGGTTCCAGATCGTTTTCCCTCGGGTTTTTCAATGTTATTTTTGCAGTGACAAGTCCCATATTACCTCCTTCATATCCAGAGTAATACCAATGTAATTTACAGCAGTTTCCGTGCCATGCCTCTCAGATGAAAAAGCAGGACATTGCGCAATCCGCAGGTGGCAAGTCCTGTCATTTTCCCGGCGAATCAATACATAAATATTCTAAACTCCAATTGAGTGCAGCGCAACCAGCAGTGTCTTGCCGGGTGCATGGTCGATTCCGGGAACTCCCACCGGAATCGACCATGACGGCTCGGCCTGTTTCCGGAGTGCGGACCCGCCCCCTGTACAAACGCGCAACAATGCTTATCTTTCCGCTCTGGTATCCTGAACGGTAGAACCAGAGGAGCAAAACCATGATCACACAGACCGCCATACTATGGGCCGCGGCCATCTTCGGCCTGCGCATCCTGGACGTGTCGCTCGGCACCATACGCATGGTCACCATCGTGCGGGGCTGGCGCGCGGTTTCGGCCCTCATCGGCTTCGTTGAAGTGACCATCTTCATCGTCGTCATCAGCAGGGTCCTGTCGCACATCGACTCGTGGATCAACGTGGTGGCCTATGCGGGCGGGTTCGCGGCCGGCACGTTCGTGGGCATGACGATCGAGCGGCATATTGCTCCAGGCAAGATCCTCATGCGCGTAATCTCCCGGGGCATCTGGAGCCAGGTCGCCGACAAGCTTCGAGGCGAGGGTTTCGGCGTGACCGAGTTCTGCGGAATCGGCAAGGACGGCACGGTCATGATGCTCGAGTCCGTGATCCGGCGAAAGAACATGCCGAAGTTCGTCCACCTCGTCGAGGAGGTCGACCCCTGCGCGTTCGTCACGTCAGAGGAGACGCGCTTCATCTCCCGCGGCTACATCACCCGCCGGGACAAGAAAAAATGAAATTCGACTCTATCCTGCGGAAACGCATGGGAGTCGAACCCACCAGGCAGACCGGTCTAGCCTTCTGCCACAAACGGTTTTGAAGACCGCGGAGGTCACCGGACCTCGTGCGTTTCCATCGTGAAAAAAGCCTTTGAACAAGGCGTTTTTTCTTATCGCGCTTTGTCGAGCTGAACGACTTCCGGCTCTGAAGTCGCCCGAATGTCGCCATTAAGCAGCTTGATGACCTCCTGCTTGCGCTGCGTTGTGACGTGCGCGTAGCGTCGGACCATCTCAAGTGATTTATGGCCGAGGTATTCCATGATGTCAAGCAGGTCGGCCCCTTTCATTCGTAAAGACGAAGCGAAGTGATGGCGAAGATCGTGCAGCCTCAAGTCATCGATCCCAGCCTTTCTCGTCGCTCTCTTGAACGTCTCCCATATGCTCCTGGTGCAAGCATATGGTTTCCCCGCAGGAGTACAGAAGACGTGATCACAGCGCCGGTCAGCGCGTGAGAGCGCATCCCTAAGCGTGTCCGTCATCGGGACTTCGCGGCGCTCGCCGATCTTACTGTCCCTGACGATGATGACATTCCTTTCAAAGTCGATGTCGTCCCACAGGAGCCTGATGGCCTCACCGAGCCGCATGCCCGACATCATCAAGAGAAGAACAAGAAGCTTTATATGAGGAGGGCATGCATCAAGAAGTATTCTTGCCTGTTCCGGGGAAAGGAATTTCATTCTTCCTGGAGGCTCGCGCAGAGGCTTGACGCCCCTGGCTGGGTTCATGCCTGCACCAAGGTAGCCCCAATCAGTTAACCGGTTGAAGAAGCGCTTCAAGCATGC
>JBDRLK010000215.1:0-4871 GCA_043813155.1 Pseudomonadota bacterium
CTCCATCACGCTCCTTTCGCTGCTCGATTACACGACGTTCTACGGAATTTTCTGCCTCCGCTTCGAAGACAGGAGCACACTGTCCCAGATCGACACGCTGCGCGTCAACAAGCCGGCGGTGAAGAGCGGGGCCAGCATCGTCGACGCTATCACTGAAGGAACGTCGGCCGACGGCTCCGAGGACATCGTCGATCAGATGACCAAGAAGAGCAACAAGGGAACAAAGTCGTATAAAAAGAAAACGTCAACAGACGACGATGATTACATTCCCCCTCCCAAGAAGGACCCGGGCGCCCTTGGAGTAGACGACATCTACTGAGCCACCCCTGAGCCCTCCACCGCCCGCACCAGCAATCAGCTTTCAGCCATCAGCATTCAGCACCGCCACCTCCCCCAAAAAGCACGACCGGCGACGCCTGGAGGTGGTTGCGGTGGGACTAACGACTATCGACCAACGACTGATAACTGGAAACTTTTCGGGCTGTGGCTGCGATAAGGAGTTGATCGCTGATTGACAACCCTTACAGGAAAGGAAAAGAGCCATGGTAAACCCCATTGCAAAAACCAACAGTGAGATCATCTCGGTCCACCAGTCATTGCCGCGCCAGACCCCTGAGCGCAAGAGCCCGACCTTTGCTCAGGTACTCAGCAGGAGCTCGGCAATTCTTCTCGATGTCGTCGACGGGGCCTCGTCCGTTCTCCCCGGCGGCGGCATGCTGTCCGCGGCCGTCAGGGCCGGGAAGGGCATGCACGAGGCCGGCTCGACCGCTCTTGCCGCGTCAACCGGCACGGGCGTTGATCCCACCGCGCCCGCCGGCATGAGCACGGGCCCTGCCGCCGACGGCGAGGTGAGCGGCGAATATTCGGAATTCTGGAAAATGCAGGAGGAGGGTCGGCTCATGAACCTCGAATACCTGAAAATCCAGGAATCTCTGAGCCGCAGCAACAGGACCTTCAGCACTCTGTCGAACATACTGAAGGCGCGGCACGAAACCACGAGAACGGCCATCAACAACATCAGGTGATGGTGCCCTGAACCGGGTCGTCGGACGCTGCGCGCTGCACGCTAATAATGCTTTTACCGTTGCAATGACCGCGCTGATGGATTAATGAATATAAGGACCGGGGACAGGCTGAAGCCTGCCCGGCGTAAACTCTGACGCGCGCAGATTGAAGCCTCCGGGAGTTGGTGCTAACATGCCGATCAACAACATAGGCGGGGGGCCGCCGAAACCGGGCGGCTTGTCTGAAACAACACCCGCCGATAAGCCGGGTGAAGCTTCTTCCATAAAGAAGCCAATCTTTAAAGAGCATATCGAGAAAGCCGCTGAAGCGGAAAAGGCCGCCGACCAGCTCGGTGCGATCATCCAGCAGGCATCGTCGAAAATCGCATCCGGGGAAATAAGCAAACAGGAAGCCATCGAGTTCATCCTCACGAATTACAGGGAAGAGCTCCTGTCCGGAAATATGCGGCCGGAAGTGGCCGATCGGGTTATCGATCACATCAGGGAAGTCATCACCGACGACCCTGCCGTCGAATCTCTGCTGACGGGAAAATAATGGGATCAGGCCGTGAGCTGTGAATTTTCAGGCCTTTCATGGTCTCATCCGCAATAGCAAGAAAAAAATTCACAATTCCGGGCCTGACCCCGCCTTATTGCATTTGTCCTGCAAAAGTGTTATGAAATAAGATATTGATCTTTAGTATTAATATTAAAGGCATAAAATGAAAAAGAATACCGCGTTTGCAGCCTGCGCTGTCCTGGCATGCGTTTTTTCCATCGCGCTCGAAAAAATGTCCGTTGCCCAGATCATTCCCACGACGCCTCCGACAGCCAAGACGACCGAAATTTATCCCATTGTTATCTCCACGCATACGGGACTCGACCTGAAAAAGGAAGTTATTTACAAGGCGGCTCTCAATGCAATCGCGGAAAACCCCCAGTTTTCATCAAAGAAAGGCATCGAGATCATTCACGGCAAAAAACCCTCCAGCGAGGATCTCGCCAAGAAAGCGGACGCGCTGTTCAAGGAGGCGTTTCAGCTCTATGAAGACCTGGACATACCCGGAGCAATCGAAAAGGCGGAGGAAGCGCTGGAAAAACTCGAGCTCGGAGCCGCGTACCTCGACGACCTGACGCTCGTCGTCAATATCCTGCACCTGCTGGGCACCTGCTACACGTTTAACGGCGACCTCAACGAATCCAGCGCGGCGTTTCTGCGAGCCTACCTCATCAACCCCGCATTGAAACCGGACCAAAACATGTATCCGCCTGATATCTGCGATGTTTTCGAAGCCGTCGGAGCCGGCGCGGCACAGGTTGGAATGGGCAGCATTTCCGTTAGCTCGGAACCGAAGGGGGCGTCCGTGTACCTCGATGGAATGCCCATGGGCGTGACACCTGTTACCATCGACAATATCGTCATCGGAAAGCACTTCATTCGCCTGAGCAAGCTGGGCTACCAGTATTTCGGAAGCGTTCTGACGATCAAGAAGGACGAGACAAGAACCCTCAGCGCCACGCTGCAGAGCATTCCCGGCGTTTCGAGGATTCTGACGGAAAAGGACAACATTCCTTCACTCTTCGCCAAGGGCGTCGAATCCACGCTTCCTTCGATGCAGATCATTGCCAAGGATCTCGGCGTGGAACAGCTTCTTGTTATCCTCATGACGCCCGGTGAAGGCGGGGTGGCTTCCATCTCGATATACGTGTACGAGCGGCTGAGCAACAGCATCATTGCACAGAGACAGGGGGAAAGCCCATCGATGAGCGACGACATTCTTCTTTCGCAATCCGTCGACCTCTCGAAATCAGCGCTTACCGCCGCTATCATGAAAGAGGTGGGCAAACCCGGCACCGTCACGACCATCGAACCTCCACCGGTCGTCGGCCCGGGCACGAAGCCGAAAGAGACGAAAGAGAAGAAAAAGAGCATTGCCAAAAAATGGTGGTTCTGGGTGGTTCTCATCGCCGGGGCCGGCGTGGTTGCCGGCGGAGCGTATCTTGGCTATGCCGGGGGTACGGGACAACTGGGCGGTGATGGGCCCGGCGGGTCCGGGGGCACCGGCGATATTATAATCGAGTTCTAATATTGGAGTCCAGGTTCTCCTGCAACACTCATTATCAATCTTTTTATTACCAAGGATTTTGTTTTGAGCCTTACCCCGCTTTTAATGAAGGTCGCCCTGCTTGGAGCCGAGTGGGTCCTCTGGCTTCTTTTCGTTCTTTCCGCCGTCTCCATTGCCATCGCCTTTGACAAGTTTCTTCTCTTCTACAAGGCCAGGCTCCCGGTCATGGACGTAACACAGAAGTTTCAGAAGATCCTCCATGATGACGGTATCGACGCCGCGAAGAAATACCTCGAGAAACACAAGCACAACCCGCAGATCAGGATACTCCTGGCCGGCCTGGAGGATACGGGATCAGGGAAAGAGGCCATGAAGAACGCCATGATCGCAAGGCAGGCGCTGGAGAAATCAAGGATGGAGAGGTTTCTCAGCTTTCTTGCCACCCTGGGAAACAACGCGCCGTTCATCGGGCTTTTCGGGACTGTCATCGGAATCATGGGCGCCTTTTCCAAGCTTCACGCCAATGTCACGGGTGGAACGTCCGTGGTCATGAAGGACATCAGCGAGGCCCTCGTTGCAACGGCCGTCGGCCTGTTCGTGGCCATACCCGCAGTTATCTTCAACAACATCTTCCGCCAGAAAATACGAAGGACCCTGACCGATGTCACTGTTCTGAGCTCCGTCCTCTTCAATTACGTGGAGGCAAAGGAGCGCAAGGAGAAGAACGGTGATTAACAATGACGATGAATCCAATGACGGAAGCCTGATCGGCGAAATCAATGTCACCCCGATGGTCGACGTTACGCTGGTGCTGCTCATCATCTTTATCGTCACGGCCACGTATATCATCGCAAGGAGCATACCCGTCGACCTTCCCAAGGCCTCGACAGGAGAGGAAATCACATCCCCCATTGCCATTACCATCACGAAAGACGGCTCCATCTACTACGAGGGAACTAAAGTCAGCGATTTGAATGAGCTGAAAAGCAAAGTAAAGAAGGCGAAGGAAAGTCAAAAGGATGTGAGGGCCGTGATTGCCGCGGACAAGGATATCAAGCACGGTAAATTCGTCGCCGTGGTGAATATCATCCGTGAGGCCGGCATCGCTCGTTTTGCAATCAATATCAAGGAAGAAGACATCATTCAATGATCAGGCTTGCGGAAGCAGCGGAAGGCCGGAAAAATTGGCCTTTCTATGTCGTGCTTTCCTTCTTCCTCCACGCGTCCATCATCGGCGCCCTGGTTTTCGTGCCCGAGCAATCCGTCAAGCGATTCACCTCCGCAATGGATTTCAGCGTGGAAGAGGAGAAAGAGGAAGCCAAGCCCCCTCCGGTAAAGGAGGAGGAGGAGAAAAAAGAGGAGGAGGCCAAGCCTGTAATCAAAAAAATGCCGAAAAAGGTGCAGGAAAAGGCCCCCGAGCCTCCGCCGCCCCCGCCTCCGGAAGTTAAGAAGTTCGAGATGGACAAGGATTCCTTTGCCGACGGGGGAACATTCGGCGTCAATGTGGACATCGGGGAAAGCAGGATCGGATCAGCCGCGGGAACCGCAAAGGAAGGCGGAAAAACATCCTCGGCCCCTGTTGTCGAGTTCGAGCCGCCCCCCCCACCCAAACCGAAGGAGCCGAAAAAGCTCGCTCTCAAAGAGAAACCGAAGGTCGTGGAAGAGGTAACCATACCTTATCCGGCCGAGGCGCGCAGGCTCGAAATAGAGGGCGACGTGATGCTTGAAGTGCACATCAGCTCGAAGGGGAGCGTTGTAAAAGTCAGGATCCTCAAGGACCCGGGAGGCGGTCTTGGGAAGG
>JBDRLK010000216.1:0-25880 GCA_043813155.1 Pseudomonadota bacterium
CAGCTACGGCGGCTACATGGTGCTCATCGGCCTGGCGCTTCAGCCGGCCATCTGGGCGGCCGGCGTGGACTTCTTCGGCATCTCGAGCTTCCGTTCGTTTATCGAGGTGCAGCCCGGGGCATGGCGCGAGGTTGCGGTCAGCGAGTTCGGCGACCCGGAAACGGACGGGGAATTTCTCGACTCCATCTCGCCCATGACGCACATCGACACGATCGTGGACCCGCTTTTCGTGTACCAGGGCGAGAACGACCCGATCGTGCCCCGCAGCCAGTCCGACCAGATCGTCAAGGCCCTCAGGGAGAAAAACATCCCCGTCGAGTACATGGTCGCCAAGGGCGAGGGCCACTCGGCCGACCGCAAGGAAAACTTCGTCGGCCTGATCAGCCGCTCCGCAAGGTTCCTGGAGGAAGTCCTGCAGGATTGAAGGATCTGATCTATTGGCCGGCTCCCGCCGGCTGATTCATTTCTTTCATCACGTCCCTCACGGACCCCCAGTCGAGCTCGAGCCCCCCGCCTTTCCTCTCCTCCACCTTCAGCCCGAGCCCTTCCAGCACCTTGAACATGGGCCGGCCGAACATGAAAAGCTCGTACGCAGGCTGCAGCCCCATCTTCTGCGTGGCAATGAGGCGCACGGCAAGGTCCTTGTGAACCATGTCGGTGAGCTTCGCGAGGAGCGAGGAAGCGTCCACGCCGGACTTGCCTTCGACCAGGGCGTGGAGGACATTTTCCACATCGCTGAAGGCGCACTGATGCTCGTGCGCGATGACGGCCTGGAGCATGGGGTCCTTCGGGTTCATGATGTCGGTGCGGGCAATGGTGCCGCGGCCCATGACGGCCTCCAGCTCCGAGGTGTCCCAGCATTGCATGAGGCGGCATTCGAGAAAACGCTGCTCGTAGATCGCGCATGCCGAGCCCTTTTCCTCGTAGAAGAAGCATCCCCAGTTCCCGCCCCTGCCCATGACCTTGACCAGCTCCCTGGCCGACGGCTTGAGCCTGCCTCTGGCCTGGTCGAAAACCCACTCTCCCTCCCTGATGGTCACGAGGTGGCGGTGTTCGGCGTGGCCCGCCCGCAGGATATCCTTGTCCTCGTGGTGCAGCGCCGGCCCGCCCCTGCGGCAGCACTCGCCGCAGCGGATGCACTTGCTGCGCTGCGGCTCCTTCGTGCCTGGTTTTTTATCAGCCATGATCCCTTTCACCGCAGAATCGTGCAGCCGCAGCCGCCGGCTCGACTTCGTCCGGCCCTTCCGGCGCGTCGTCATACACGGGGTACAGCGCGATCTCGAGGTCCGGCTCCTCCAGGCCCAGGGCGATCGTGAACCCGTGCCCCACGTAACCTTCATGGTTTACGGCCAGCTCGTAGAACCCGGGCTCGAGGTCTGCGATGGTGAAGCGTCCGTCGCTGTCCGTCGACGCCGCATGAGCGCCGCTGTCCAGGTCGGCGCCCGCGCCGATGAGCGGGTCGCCCGTCAATGCATCGGTGACCACGCCGCTCAGGGTCGCTTCCGGCGGCAGGCCGCCGGCCGTGAGCGTCACCGAGGCAAAGCTCACGGCCTCTTCATCCGCCTCGATGACGGCCCGCCAGAACCCGTAGGAGCTGAAATACACCGGGTCCGCATTCTCCTCCTTTCACCCCCCGGCCCCGGGCCGTAAGATGTCCCGGCAACGCTATCCTTCATGTTCATTAAAAGCGGTTTTGCTAATATTGTCAATGTGATGTTGCGGCCTGCAGGCCTGGAAACAGCTTGCGCAGCGAGCCCTTCTTCAGCACGGCCACGTGGTGATCGACCATGATCGAATCCCAGATGACGAGAAACCGGCGCATGGGCTCGACAATTCTCGACTTGTTCTTGACGTATATCCCCTCTTCGACGATCTGCTCTTTGGTCATGCCGCTCTCCAGCCTCTCGCGCACGAACCGCTCTCTTTCGAAAAGACGGCCCAGGCAGGCGTCCCAGGCACGGTCGATGCCCGACGTGACCATGCCGTCGTGGCTCGTGAGCAGCACGGCCGCGTCCATGGACCTGAGGCGCAGGATGGACTCGACGTAGTCGGGAAGATCGCAGTCCTCCCACCCGTACCAGGGTCCGTAGCGGCCGATGCCCATGTCGCCTGTAAAGAGGATTTTCTCCTCGGGTATGTAAAACGACGTGTGGCCCGGGGAATGGCCCGGCGTGCCGATGCACTGGATCGTCACGCCGCCGGTCTTGAATTCGGTGCCGTCCGCGTGCGTGCTGTAACGGTCAAGCTCCCTGAACCCGATCACGTCCCTCAGAAGGACCTTCCATTCATCGCCGTGACCGTAGGACCGGCTGCAGCGGCCGATAAAGTAATCGATGTCCGTCAGGTACCCCGCTTCCGCCTCGGGGATGAAAAGATCCGCTTCGGAATAATCGAGCACGAGCCGGCCCCAGACCGAGTGGTCGATGTGATAGTGCGTGATCATGGCCATGTCGGGCTTTTCGGTTTTCAGAAGCTCGATCACGGCTTCCCTTTCAAGGTTCGTGTCGATGAGCATTTTCGGAGAGGACGAGATGACGAGGCCCGCGCTCGTGTTGACAAAAGGCGACTTTGTGGGCTCGATGTATTCGATATTATCCGCTACCTTTGTTCTCTTCATTGTTCAGCCGTTCAACCGCCCCGATGCCGACTCTACGTTTATATATAACGATGTTTGCCGGTTTCTGAAAGCATCTAAATGAGTTTCCCTGAAAAATTAAAAAACACCGGCCGCACTTGATAATTTCCAATCCCCGGTCTACCTTGATGTTGCGCTCCGCAGGTTAGACATGAAAATGGAGCCGTGCCATGAAAAAGCATCACAAAGCGCCCCTGCCCGCCGCCTTGGTCGTCCTGGTTGCTTTGTGCGGCTGTTCCGACGGGGCATCGGATAAAGACCTCACCCATCCTTTTCTCGCGAAGAGCTCCTGGCCCATCATCCACCACTCCCCGGCGCAGGAAGCGTCCTCGCCCCTTGCCGGGCCCGACGGCGCGGCCGCCGGGCTCGTTGTCGATTTCCTCGGCAGCGTCCAGGGGCCCGCCTCGGTTCTGTTCGACTCACAGGGCTCCCTGTACGTCATGGGCGTGGATTTTTTCGAGAAGAAGCACATTTTCATGAAGCTCGCGGCCGGTTCCCTGGAGCAGATGGACGCGATCGAGATGAGCATCGCTTCGCCCCTCGAGGGGCTGTACAGCTTTGTCGACTTCGAGGACTGCTGGTGGAACGGCCACACGCAGGTCATCATGCGCCTGTGCTCCCGGGGCGAAACGCTCGTGCAGGACATGTCCTTCAACCTGCTGGAGCTGTACCCCGGTCTCATGAACGAGGACGACTCGATCATCGGCCTGATGCCTCTTTACGAGTCGCCGGGCATGATCGACATCGCCTTTGTCACGACCGGCCTCAAGCCCGTGCACGAGGGGGGGGAGTTCACGAAGATCGTTGTCGGCGCCAAGGTGGGCCTGCTGCGCGTTGCCGAAGGCGGAGAAAGCGAGCTCGTTGTCAACACCTACGAAGACGAGAACATCTCGAACAACTCCGCCCTCGACCCGGACGGGAACCTGTACGTGCTGACGAACCGAAGGGCCCTGAAGCTCAGGGTCGAAGGATCGGGCGACGGCACGCGGCTTGCCGAGGCCTGGAGCAAACCCTACGAGTCGGGCGACCCCATACCGTCCTTTCCCTGCGACGATGAAACGTTGATCGACGTGTGCGAGCTGCTCGCGCGGCAGGCCGACGTGAAGTTCGCGGACGGGTCGGGCACCACGCCGACGCTTTTCGGCGACAACCTGCAGTACATTGCCTTTACCGACGGCAGCCGCCCCCTGACCCTCGTCGTGCTTCGCACGCAGGACGGCAGCAGCGTTGCCATCGACGCGCCCCACCCGTTCTCCGGCCCGGAGTCCCAGACCGAGAATACCATCACGGCCTCGGGAAACAGGTTTGCGCTGGAAAGCAACAGCACGAAGGGGGCCGCGGCCTACAGGCTGTCCGGGGGAGACGTGGAGGAGCGGGCGGAGCTTGTGTGGGTTAACGAGGACATCTTCGCGCCCAACGGCGTTCCGCTGATCTCCGCCGAGTCCAATGCCCTTTACCTGTACGAGATGCAGGGGGACAGCCCCTGGTCCGACGAGACCGAGTGGTTCGTCACGGCCCTGGACCTGGACACGGGCGAGCTTCTGTGGCGCCAGCTCATCGGCGCGGGCCTGGATTACAATAGCGTCTACGCGCCGCTGTGCATCGACCACCGCAGGCGCATGTACATCGGCCTGTACGGCGGCCTGCTGCGGCTCATGGACAGGGCCGTGGAGTGAGCTCACACCCTTAGTGCGGGGCGCTGCGCCCCACTGAATGGGACGGACATACCATGAAAAAGAAAAAACTGATCCTGGTCAACCCCACGCTTAGCAACCCCTTCCCCGGCTTCCCGCCGCTCGGCCTGGGCTACGTGGCCGCCCTGACGCCGGAGCACTGGGACGTGGAGATCATCGACGAAAATTTCGAGACCGCCTACTACCGGCCGTGCGATCTCGTGGGCATATCCGGTTTCACGGCCATGGCCAACCGCGCCTACCAGGTGGCGCGCATGTTCCGTGAATGGAAGGTCCCCGTTGTCATGGGCGGGATTCACGCGTCCATGATGCCTGACGAGGCGCTGCAGCACGCGGACGCCGTGGTCGTCGGCGAAGCCGAGTCCGTGTGGCCCGACGTGATTGCCGACGTGGAGGCGGGCAGGCTGAAACAGAGGTACGAGGGCGAGCACACGGATCTCAAGGGCCTTCCCTTCCCGCGGCGCGATCTTTTCAGCGACAAGTATATCTGCGACTCGATCCAGACCACGCGCGGCTGCCCCCATGACTGCGAGTTCTGCTCGGTCTCTCAGTTCAACGGGTTTACCTTTCGCCAGCGTCCCGTGGACGAGGTGCTGGACGAGCTCGAAACCCTCAAGCGCCGCTACCTTCTCATCGTGGACGACAATATCATCGGGACGGGCGCCCAGCGGGCCGAGTACGCCATCGCGCTGGCAAGGGGCATGGTCGCGAGGGGCCTTAAGTTCGCGTGGTACAGCCACGCGGGCCTCAACGCGGCTGACAACGAGGAAGTGCTCGAGGCGTTCTCTGCGTCGGGGTGCAGGCTGCTCTTCCTGGGGATCGAGGCCGAAAACCGCGACGTGCTCGAGGCCATGAAGAAAAAGATCAACCTGAAGCGCGATTACGGCCACGTGTTCAAGACCATCCACGACCACGGCATCGGCATCCACGGCTCGCTCATTTTCGGCAATGACGAGGACACCCTGGACATGCTCGAGAAGCGCTTCGCCTTCATGCTCGAGAGCCATATCGACGTGATGCAGCACTGCACGCTCACGCCCTACCCCGGCACGCGCCTCTTCAACCGCCTGCAGAGGGAAGGGAGGCTCTTTTACACGGATTTCCCGGCCGACTGGGACCGCTACGACCTGACCGAGATCCTGTTCAAGCCCCTGAACCTGGACGTGGACGAGTACGGCGCCATGATGAGAAAGATCGCGGCCAGGATATTCAGCCACGAAAACATCGCGCGGCGGTTCATGCGCACCCTGCGCGACACCCGCAGCATTCACACGGCGGCATGGTGTTTTTTCGCCAATCAGCTCTACAGCGCGCCCCGTGAAACCAACGGCCGGCCCGGAAAAAAATTCTGGCACCTCACGCGCAACACGCTGCCGTTCATCGATCTTTACCAGCGTTTCGAAAGGTTTTTGTGACACACGATCCCACGAACAACACGGGTAGGGGAGGCTTCAGCCTCCCGTCAACAACCTGGACAGGACAGGCGGCATGAAAACAATTATCCGGATTTCAGCAACGATCTTCATCATCGCCTGCGCCGCTGCGGGCTGCAAGGACAAGGCCGCGAAAACGCCGGCCGGCGAGGAGCCCGCAGCGCAGCCGGCCGGGCCCGCGGAAGCAAAGGACGATCAGCCGGCACACGGGCCTGAGCCCGGGGAAGCCCCGCTGCCGGGTGAAAAATTCGACATCGCGCTGGACAAGCCCTACACCACGAAAGACGGGATGGAGATCCTGCTCGCAGGCAAGGGCCACAAGCACGCGGCGGGCGGGGGCGGCGTCACGTCCAACTACGAGCTCACTATAAAAAAGGGCGAAGAGACCCAACCGTTCTCGTACAGCTATGACAGCGACATGCTCTACTGGTACATGGAGGGCATTGCCTTTGACACGCTGTTCACGGTCTCGCCCCCGTTCGTGGCGGACGACGAGCGCCGGGCCGTCACCCTGACCCCCTGGGCCGGACAGCCGCTGGACGACGATGCGGCCCGGGACAAGGGGAGGGAGGTGGCCAAAAAGTTCGCGGAAGAAATGGGCTGCAAGGGCGACGGAAGCTCGTCCGGCATGCCCACCAAGGGCACGGTGCTCCTGACCGTCATGCAGGGCGACAAGCCTCAGTGCACGCTGCTGGTTGGCGTCTACACCGGCCGGCTCATCGACTCAAAATAACATGGCCACTTGCCAGGGAAATATAGCCATCCAGCTACTGCGAAACTGCCTTTTTTTACAAGACATGGATCCGGTGTGACACATGCTGCATTATCCGTGATTCGCCAAACCATGTGCACAGTTGGCAAGGCAGGACCGTACGATTCTTGTCAATATATAAATTGACAAGCAAGAAATATATGTCTATATATAAATTGACATTTCTAAGTGTTTCTCGTACAATTTCTTCATGTATTTCAGAAAGGAAGCAGAATCATGAAGAGAAAGAGGAAGCTTGTAAGAGAGCAGCTCGATGGAACCTTGCGAAAGCTTCGTCCTCTATTAAACGTTTCAAGACCACCCAGGGGTTGGATTCGCGCGATACGAGACGCTCTTGGCATGAACGGCAGGCAGCTTGCCGACCGGCTTGGCGTCACAAGGCAGCGGGCGGCTATGATACAGAAACACGAGCTGACCGGATCAGCTACGTTAAAAACAATGCGTAGAGCAGCCGAATGCATGGACTGTGTGTTTATCTACGGATTTGTGCCGCGGACCAGTCTCGAGCAAATTGTGCGCATCCAGGCAAGGAGCATTGCGCTGGAGCGACTCAATCGCGTCTCGCGGACGATGAGTCTTGAAAACCAGGCTCTTGGTAAAAAAGAAAACCAGAAGATTTTATCCGGCATGATCGATGAGATCGTGGCTACGCTCCCTTCCTCACTTTGGGATAAAAGATGAAGAAGCTCAAATATGATGAGGGAACAACCCCCATCGATCCTGATGAAACCGATGGGCTGCTGCTGACGCACATTACAACACGCGGAGAGCTTAACCGATGGGAACAGGATAACATAACCGAGGCAATGGCCTGGCTGGACCAGGCAAAGCCAAAAAAAATACTCAACGAGCCGTTTACCAGGAAGCTGCATAAGCGAATGTTCGGCGATGCCTGGAAATGGGCAGGACAGTTTCGAAAAAGCGACAAGAATATCGGAGTACCCTGGTACGAGGTTTCAACCGAGCTGAAAAAGCTGTGCGACGATGCCAACGTGTGGATAGAGTGCAGGACAGATCCACCTGACGAAATAGCTGTCCGCTTTCATCACCGGCTTGTGTCGATTCATCCTTTCCCCAACGGCAACGGGCGCCACGCTCGCCTGATGGCGGATATTCTTCTTGAAAATGTGCTGCATTGCCCGAGATTCACCTGGGGCGATCAGGACCTTTCAGCGGATAATGAAGTCAGGCGGCAGTATATTGAGGCTCTCCGCGCGGCGGACAACTTAGATTACCGGCCGCTACTGGAGTTCGCAAGGGCCTGAACAGCACCATGCCCGGCCTTCAATGCAATAGGGACCTCTTGTCTTAAAAGTATTGACTTGCGGGCACTTCGGTATTATTAAACTCATGCCTTGTGAAGGCAAACCTTGGGGCCGTAGCTCAATTGGGAGAGCGCATGACTGGCAGTCATGAGGTCGAGGGTTCGACCCCCTTCGGCTCCACGAGTGATAATGGGGAGTTACATGATCCACCGAAAATCCAGTAATCCTTTTTGCTACCCTATTGCCACCCAGGCACATGATTTTCACCGGTCAATTAATCATCAATCATGCCTCAGGGATATTCCCCTGACCAACAAAAGGAGTGAAAAAAATGGGAAAGAATAACTCAACACGCAATGCAATCTTGACACTTAAAAATGGAAGACTGAAATATCTGAAAGCGGATATCAAATGCAGAAGCAATGGCCGCTTCGAGAAATTCATCGAAGATTCCTTTGGGGCAATGGTAGAGGAATTTGATCGGTATATTGAACTGGAACACGTGAATCAAAAGACAAACGATCTCCCGTGGTGGTTCAACGAGAGGGCAACACTGGGCTTTTTCATCGGTGGCCTTATGAAAAATAACAAGAATACTTTCTTGCAAGAGTTTTCATGCAAGAAAGGAAAAGGAAATATCAGAACCGGAAGACCCGACCTTTACATCAACCATGATGGCGACAGATACTTGATGGAATCAAAATTCTGTTTCACAAAAATCGATTCTAAGACAGAAGGATATAAAAAATGGGCTCAAGATGCACTGGAACATCAAGCAAATTTTTACCACGAGAATGACGAAGATTTGAGCAAATTCATACCAAGGAAAAACGTTTTTTCATTGTGCTTTGAATCGTTGTGGTGTAACGAAAAAACCAAGAACAGCGGTACGATCGAAAAAATTCTTGAAAAAAATGGATGGTTGCAGGCTTCAACATTTTTTCAGGACAAAGAATTAGACTACGCCTATTATGGGGTTGTGGCTCTATCAAATGAAGCACTTCGAGATAAAGGAATTGGCCAATACTGCGGCTACTGGTATCCGGCTCTTGCCGTGGGAGGATGCAAGAACAAGTAATTTCTCCAGATGATCACATCGACAAGAATTAAGACCGCTATTTTAAAACCTGAGCATAAACCTCTTTCATCTTCGTAACCGTTTCCGCTATTTCGGACGCCAGCCCGTCCGGGCGGATCAGCCTTGCCTCGGCGCCGAACGAGAGGACCCAGCCGATCACCTCGGGCTTTGAGGAGGCGGTGAAGGCCAGGCGGGCCCTGCCGCCCTTTTTACGGACCAGCTTCTGGTCCGGGCTCCAGACGCGCTCGGCGACATAGCTGGCTGCAAAGCCGGAAAGCTCGACCTCCACCTCAAAGGCCCCGGCCTTGATGAGCCCGAAGTGCGCGTTGAAGGCCTTTTCGAAATCATAGTCGGCCGGGAAACTGAAGGCCGCATCCGTTGCTTCCGCTTCCTCGATCCTGTGAACGGCAAAGAGCAGGTCGACGGCGCGGCGTCCGGCGAGGCCGCCGCGCCTTGTCGCAAGGCGTCCGTGCAGGTACATGGCGTCGTGGTGGGAAAACAGCTTCAGCGGCATGACGAAAAACGTCGAGGCCCTTGCCGCCTGAAGGCTCCTGTACAATATCCTGCACACGAGGCCCCTGCCCATGGCGTCGAGGAGCTCGCGGATCGTGTCCCGGTGAGGCGTGTAGTCGATGCTCCCCGGCCTGAACGAGGCGAAATGGCCGCGGCCCAGAGGGCCGTCCCCTTGCACCAGGGCCCTTCCCTTTTCAAGGGCCCGGGCGGCCTCGTCGAAGAGCTCGCGGCCGAGCAAATTCTCGGCAAAGGCGCGGCAAAGGAGCAGAAGCTGCATCTCCTCGCTCGTAACGCCGATCGCGGGCGGCCCGCCGAAGCGCCTGATCCGGAAGTACTTGCGGTTTCCCTCCCTGGTCTCCGTGACGCTGACGCCGTAGGATCGCCTTATGTCCTCCACCAGGCGCAGGATCGTCTGCTTCGAGCAGCCCAGCATGGCGGAAAGCTCGGTCAGGGAGTAGCTCTCCCCTGAAAAAAGGAGCTTTGCGAACAGCGTGACCAGCTTCTGCCCGTAGGTCTTGTAAGGGGCCAGCTTCCGCGGCATCGGGACCCTCCCTGAAAAAAAAATCAATCGTTCCGCACAATGGAACGATAGCATGTTACGTTGCCTGGAGGCAACACGGGCAAATCAAAAGGAGGGCCCCATGCGCAGAAAGAAAGAAAAAATCATGGGCATCGTCGGTGAGAGCGGAGCCGAGCTCGACAGGAACGACTGCTTCATCCGCCGGTTCTGCATTTCGTGTCTCATCCGATACCTGGAAGGCCGCCCCCGCCTCGATCTCGAGACACTGGTCATGGCCTGCGAGCTTCTCGCTGAAAACAGCATCATACTCGCCGCATATCTGGTCGACTCGGCGGGAAAAGCCATGTCCAAGAGGGACAGGCGGAAATTCTTCGACGTGCTGGTCGATCCGAATCGCCTCGCGTCACGCCTGCTCGAGCTCCTGGAGAACGGCAATCCGTTCCATGTTTCCGAATTCAGCGCAAAGGCCGTCGAGCTTCTCGGCAAGAGGCATGAATCTCTCGCCGCCGCGGCCAGGTCCGACATCGAGAGAAACATGGCAGCATTCCGAAAGACGTTCGACCTGAGCGATAGCGAGGCGGCCCTGTGCCTTTTCCTCTTTGTCCTCAGGGTATGGAGGCCCGCCAACACCTTTTTCGAAGACCATCTCGAGTGCAACCGCTACGTCGGAAGAAAGCACCTGACGAGGATGCTCTCCATGACCGACCGGGAGATAGGCAGCGCCCTGACGGGCACCCTGGCAAGGATAGAAGCCATTGACATCGACTATCACGACAGGCTGGAGCTCGAGATCCCCTTTGTCCTCCTGCTGGAAACATCATCGTCAAAAGGGATCACCGGCAAGTACTACTTCAGGGTCAAGGGCCCGTGCATGCCTCTCGACAACTTCATCCTGGACGGGAAAAAAGTGCGCCACGTCCTGAAAATCCTCGGCACGAGGCGCCGAACGGCCACCCACGTGCTTTTCTACGGCCCGCCGGGCACGGGCAAGTCGAGCCTTGCCCGCGCCCTCTCCCAAAAAACCGGGTTCCCCGCGTACGAGATTGCCCGGGACAATGACAACAAGACATCGCTGCGAAGGGCCGCCATCACCGCGTGCGTCAACATGACGGGCGGCGGCCGCGGCTCCATCATCATTGTCGACGAGGCCGATAACCTGCTCAACACGCAGATGGCATGGCTGCTGAGGGGCGAGACCCAGGACAAGGGATGGCTCAACGGCCTGCTGGAGCTGCCGGGGACAAGGATGATCTGGATCACCAATGCCATCGACCACATCGAGCAGTCCGTGCTGCGGCGCTTTGCCTTCAGCATCCCGTTCCGGCCGTTCAACCGCAGCCAGCGGGCCTTGCTGTGGGAAAACATAGCAAGCAGAAACCGCGTGAAACGATTCTTTCTTCGCGGCGATTTCATGCGCTGCGCCAAGCGCTACCGCGTGAGCGCCGGCGCCATCGACCTGGCCGTGAAGAAGGCCGCCGAGCCGCGACCCCGGTCGCGCAGGGAGTTTCACGAGGCCGTCGCCCTTGCCATCGAGGCCCACATGACCCTGATGCAGGGCGGCCACCAACCGGTCGACCGGGACGGGATCGACAGGAGCTTTTCCCTCGAGGGCCTAAACGCGGGAGGCGGCCTGGAGCCCATGCTGCAGCGGCTCTCGCGCTTCGATCAATACCTCCGCCATGGCCGGCGCGACGAGACCATCAGCATGAACCTTCTTTTCCACGGCCCGCCGGGCACTGGAAAGAGCGAGCTCGCCCGCTTTGTAGCCGACAAGCTCGACAGGGAGCTTATCTGCAGGCGCGGAAGCGATATCCTGGACCCCTACGTGGGCGTGGCCGAGAAAAACGTGAGGCTCGCGTTCGAGGAAGCAGAAGCCGCCGAAGCCGTTCTCGTCATAGACGAGGCGGACGCCCTGCTCTACAGCCGCGGCGCGGCCGTGAGGTCATGGGAGGTCAGCCTGACCAGCGAGCTTCTCACCTGGATGGAAAGGTTCCGCGGCATATTGATCTGCACCACGAACCGCCTGGAGGGCCTCGACGAAGCGTCCCTGCGGCGCTTCAACCACAAGATCGCGTTCAAGTACCTGGCGCCGGCGGGCAACGTGATTTTTTACGAGAAGATGCTGCAGCCCCTATTGGAAGCAAGGATCGAGCCGGCCCTTCGACAGTCTCTCGAGGCCATTCGCAACCTGGCTCCCGGCGACTTCAGGGTCGTGCGCGACAGGTTTGCCTTCAGCCCGCCCGGGGAAGCGACCCACGAGGCTCTCGTAAGGGCTCTTCAAGAGGAGGCGGCCGTGAAAGCCTCGCAGGCCGGCAACAGAATCACGGGATTCAGGATATGAACCGAAAGCCGAAAAAAAGGCCCGGCTCCATGAAAGCCCGCGAAAAAGGGGACATGAGCCGGGCCCGCCTCATGAAGGAGGTTTTCTCGGAAAAGCTGAAAGTGGGTATCATCGATATCGGCCTTTCTCCTCCTGCCTTGATGCTGGAAATACTCGTCGGCCGGCTCGGGGAAAAAGGCATCGAGGTGCGCCTGTCATCCACGCTGGCGGCCGGACGCCGCGCGCCGTCGCCTATTAACGGCATTGACAGGAAGGTCGAGGCGTTCATGGAGATCCTGTACGATGAGTCCGTGAGCCTCGTCATCTCGGCACGCGGAGGACAGGGGTGCATGGCCTTTGTCCGCGCGCTCCGGCAGTACTTCGCAAGCTCGACGTTCAAAAAAAGCTTCATCGAAGCCGTTCGCCGCAAGGTCTACGTTGTCTCCGGAGACGCGACCGCCCTCATGCTCTATCTCGTGCGCTTCGGGGCCTGCGGGTTTTATGCAAGGCATGTTGCCTCAGGGCCCGGCGCGGCGGGCGACCTCGTGCGCATGATCGACGCGATAGCCTCGTTCAACGCTTTCGAGCTTCCCGCGAAAACCATAACGGCCGGAGAAGCCAGGGGAAGGATCATGGGCGGCAGCGCGGAAACTGTCGCGGCGCTGGCTTTTTCGCGGCTGTGCGCCACGGTCGAGAGCAAGATACTCTATCTCGAAAGCAGGGGAGCCGCTGATTGGCTCAGGGGCGGCTGCATCGAAAAGCTGTTCGAGAAGCTCGTTGCCGCGGGCGCGTCATCGAGGCTGAAAGGTCTTGTCATCGGCGGCCTCCCGCCCCCGGCCCCGGGCCAGCTGCAGCTCACGCCATGGGACATTCTCCATCTCGACCTGTCGAAGCTCGGTATCGGCGGGCCCGTGGCCCTTCTTGCCGACGCGGACCGCGACCCGCTCCGCAGCCTCATCCCCCTGGGCTTCAGGACGAGCATTGTCCTTCGCAGGGACGGAAGGCTGTGCCTGGCCTGGGTGTCATGAATGTCAGCAAGGTCCTGTGTCTTCGATAGAAAGGCACGCATGAAAGCAAGGCCTGCTTTTCTTGCGCGGCTACTCTCCCGCTGCCAGTAAAATGTCCCTGTAAGCCTGCCGGGTCATGCGAAATTCATGGTTGCGGACAAGGTTATCCATGAGAGGCTTGACCGCCTTTATAAGACCAGCCTGCTTCGCTCTTACGAGAATACCGCCCGTCCCGACTACATGCAGCTTATCTTGCTTTGCGATCTTTCGGAGCCTTCTTTCATCGACAAGGACCAGGTCGGCTTTTAGGTCGTGCGCCAGGCAAAGAACTGAAAGGTCGGCATCGCTCAGACCGGTCGTCCTTTCCCGGGAGGCGCGGATTTCATCCAACGACACGCCTTTTTGATGAATCCAGGCAGCCTCCTTCATTGCCCTGGCGCCGGGCCTCCTTGTTCCTTGCTTTGCTATTTCCTTGAACACCTGCCTGCTGACATTCAATTCTCCGAAGATTTCCCCGAGAAGGTGCAGGCAATCGACACGGGCCAGAGCGATAATGGGGCTCGCGTTTGAGACAACAATCATGTCGTTAAGTTATTTCTCCGGCCTTTTGCTTCAGCAGGGCCGCTTCCCTCTCCACTTCACCGGGCTCGTAGTCGAAAAAGGCCAGGCCGTTTTCAGCCATCAGGGAAAGGAAGTCTTCGTAGGCCATGCCAAGCAACTCGGCCCCTCGGCTTGCGCTTATCTTGTGGTTTCGAACGAGCGACAGGACCATGGTCTCCTCCAGCTGCTCATCGAGAGGACCTTCCTTCTTTTTCAGCGATGTCCACAGGTCGGCCAACGATTTCGAAAGATTCAGTGTAAGCGTGGTTTCCGTTCTGGTCTTCCTGTCCATTCTCTTGACCATTTTTTCTCCTCTTGATCCTTTCCCGTATTATAGCCCCCGGCAATGGATAAATCAAACCCATGTCATGCGCGGCAGGGTATCAGTACCCGAAACGCGCCCTCCAGAACGACGGCGCCTTCCTGCGAAGGTAAGCGTCAATCGTCCCTTCCGTCAACCCGAGCTTCTCCCCCGCATCGAACACGGCCTCGCGGACGTGCGGGTCGACCGCGTTCGTGCCGCGCATCAGGCCGTCTATGAGACGCACGAGGATCCCGTGGCGCTCGCGAAGCGCTCGGCCGCGGATTTTCCTGCCAAGCGTGTTGAACAGGGCGTCGATCTCCTTTGCCGTGCCTGCCTCGAAAACGCTCCCGGGAACAAGGTCGAACTCGCGCCCGTACATCCACAGGACGGTCATTCTCGCGCTGTCCATGTCGGACATGCCGATTCTGCCGCGCCGCTCCCCGAGGGACCTGATGACCGCGGACAGGGCGAACCTCATCTCCTCTACGTCCTCGTCCGTCGGCATGGCCTCGCACTTGTCCAGGAGGGCCGCCAGCTCCCGCTCGTGCGCAGCCGCATCGGTTTCCCAGTCTTCCCTGCCCGTCAATCTGGCGAAGCCCTCCGACCTGGAAAACCCTTCAAGCGCAGCCGCCCTTGCCGCGATCAGTGAACGGTCCCGGCGCGCGCCGGTTTCTCCCCTCCTCCACAAGGAAGAGGCCGCGCCTGCCCGCTCGACATAACGCGCCGGGTCGAGCTCCAGGTACGCGGCCGGCATGGCCGCGGTCTCCAGCCTGGCCAGGGCCCTGACCGCCGCCTCCGGCGTGCCGCACGCGAGCAGCCCGAAGCGGTCGCAGGTCATCGTCCGGATTTTTCTCAGCCTGCGGATCATCCTCTCGGTCTCAATGCCCACGAGCCGCTCCCTGCGCTCCCACATGCCGAGGACTACATCGTTGGCATCCTCCTCGTCCATGGGCATGTCCAGAAGAAGCTCCTCCATGGCCATGCGGCTGTTCTCGTCCTCGAGCCTGCGCACGAAGAACTCGTAGCTCCCGAGCCATGCAGGGACGGGCATGCAGGCGCGGCCCGCCTCGCGGCCGACCAGGAAGGCCAACTCCTCCCCGTCGCAGTGCGCGAGCGCCGTCTGCGCCACGCAGATGACCGCCGTGCCGCCGATCCAGCCGCAGGACGCGCTCGTGAGACCCTCGAGGCCGTCGCTTCCCTCGCGGCCTACGTAAAGTTCGATGTCGGGCTTCGGCCGCACCCCGAGCCTTTCGAGCACGCCCTCGCAAACATCGTAAAGACGGGGCGAGACGAGCCTGTCGATCCAAGCCCCGCCGCTCCCGGGCGCGAGCGCGGCTTCTTCTTGCCCGGCCTCGTCATCCAAATAGCCGAACAGGTCCACGAAAAGATCGTCGACATAGCCCCCCAGAAAATCGTCTATCTCTTCGAACATGCCGAGCACATCCGGCCGGCCTTTCTGCTCGAGCTCGCGCATGATAGCGATCTCGCAGGCCGGCATGATCCATTCCATCCTTGCCGGGTCGATGGTCACGCCCCTGTCCTCCTCCGGCTTTCGTTGCTTCTTCTTCATCATGATCTCCTTGCCGAATGCAATAATATCAAAAACAGGGGAAAATAAAATTACTCGAATAAAAATCAACTTTTGCAATAAAATCGACAACCAATCGTAACTATTGGGAAAACCGTGTCATAAACGCTATAAAAAACCTCGGAAACGCCATGAACCGATCATCGGACCATCATTCCTTTTTCTCCATTTTTTACCTCCATTAATGGTTTTTTATTCCCCAAACAGCAAGTTTTTGAAACAAAAACGATAAGTACATGTAATTGAAAGGAAAATCCTGTTAAACAGAAGATTTCTTACAGCTTCGCCGTGGGGCCGCCAAGAATTTTCGCATGGTCGGGATGGCAGGTGAAAACGATGACCTGTTTGGCCTTGGCGTAGGCCTTCAGGACGCGGGCGGCTTTTTTCCGGCGGCTCGGGTCCATGTCCACCAGCGGATCGTCCATGATCAGAAACCCGTCGCTGCCCCGCAGAAAATAGTTGGCCATGGAAAGCCTCAGCGCCAGCCCGAGCACGTCCTGGGTCCCCACGGAAAGCAGGTCCGGCTCGAGCTCTACCCCGTCCCGTCTCACGAGCCCGGTGGGAAGGCTCTCGTCCATGGCGATCTGCCTGTACCTGTTGCCCGTCATGGCCGCCACGTACATTTGAAGGTCCTCCTTCAGGCCCTTATAGGTGCCGACATCCAGCTTTTCGATAATGCTCTCGGCAACTTCCTGTATCCGCGCGACAGCCGCCCCTTTCCGTTTCGCGGCCTCGAAGGTTTCCTCCAGCTCCTCCAGAATTTTTTCAAGCTCCTCCGACGACTCTTCCGGGACTGGAATACGCGCCTTTTGCTTTTCCAGATCATGCCTCTCCCGCTCTTTGTCACGAAGCTCCCTATCCCTTTTCCTGTAGTCCTTGATAAACTGCTCAGGATCGTCAACACCTTCCGGAAGAGGCGCAAGCCTGGTTAACTCTTTCTTCGCATCATCACGCTTTTTCTTGGCTTCCGTCAGCTTATCGAGAAGGTTGTCCATCGTGTCGTACTTCTTCTTGAGCTTGCCTGCTTTCTCCTGCACTTCTTCAAGCTCTTTCCTTTTACTTTTCACCTCACCTTCGGCTGTCGCGCATTCACCGGACAGGTCGGCCAGCGGCTTTGCCGGCTCCACGACGCCAAGAGCTTTTACTTTTTCCTGGATCTCCTCGTACTCCGCACCCTCAAGCTCTTCCTCAAGACTCCGCCTTGCGCCTTCAACGGCCCTCAGGCTTACTTCGTACTTCCGGCTCGTCTCTTTTGCCGTTTCAACCGACTGCTCATCGTGCTTCTTAAAAAGATCCTCGAGCTCCGCCCCTGCGCTTTCCATCTGCTTCAACACGCTGTCCAGATCGCTTTCGCCGGACTGGACCTCGATGTCCCAATCGGCATGCTCCATCCTGAACATGCCGCCCGCCTCGAACTCACGCGTCTTGTCCTGTTCGATCACGATCTTGAAAGGCTCGCTGATTCCCTCCCTGACTGCAACCTGGATCTGCTTCTTTGCACGGAACTTTACTGCCAGCCTTCCCGCCGTAACGCGGATTTTCAGATCATCGAGCCTGCCCTTCGTTTCTTCTAGCTTTCCGAAGTCCTCCCTGCTCAGCTTTTTAGTTTCCTTCAGCATGGCCTCCATTTCGTCAAGCACGCCTTTTTTAGTCTTCGCCCTCCCAAACTTTTCCCTCAGCTTCCTTCCTGCCTCGAACTTCGCGGCCTCCTGCTTCTCGGCTTTCAATTTCTCAAGCTTCGCCTCCATCTGTGGGAGCTGTGACATGAATTCTTTTTCTTTCTCTTCGAGCACGGGCCATGTCGTATTTGCCTCCTTGCATTCCTCGAGCTTCCGGTCCGCAAGACCGAGCTCGGCCTGAAGCGCCTTGCGCTTCCCCGCGTCCTCGTAAGCCTTTTCGTTTTCCGACAGGAATTTGTGCAGATCCCTTTCCTGCTCGAGACACCTGTCAATTTGCCGGTTGAGCTCGTCTATGCCGTCCTCGACCTCCCGGGCGCGCTCGCAGGCGCGCCTGGCCTGCTCGAGCTCATAGTAGGCCTCGACAATACGGCCCGTGCCGACTTTCCATGGGTTATCGATTCCCCTGCTTTTCTCCGGGCACCCGCGATCGGCATCCCAGCGCCCGAAACAGAACTCGAATTGCGCGTCGATCCTGTCCTTGAACCGATCGATGGAAACGCCGTCCGTCTCGAAAACTGCCGACCGGAGAATGTCGCCCAGGCTGCGTAAAATATCAGGGTCCTCCTTCAGCTCGTTAAATGTTTTTTCCAGTTTTGACTGATAGGTCATCATGACGGTTTCATACGTCCGCGGCGAGGCAACGAGAAAAGCAGCGAGCTGCTCGTCGATGGCTTCATCGTCCGTGTACAGGGCCGACCCGTCCTCGCTCCCGAGCTCGGATCTGCCGTCCGATCCCCAAGTCTTTTTCAAAACGTACTTCTTCCCGTCGGCCGAAAAGAGGATCTCGACGCGAACCGTGTCACCCCCGCCTTTCGGAAAGTACGATCCCATGTCCGTCGCGAGCCTGTGCGGAGTCATTCTCGCCGGCAAGAAAAGGCAACAGCTGATTGCATCGACAAGCGTGGACTTCCCCGTCTCGTTGTCGCCGAGAATCACGTTGAGGCCTTTTCTCAGCTTCAGCTCCGTGTTCGACAGCCCGGCAAACGGCAGCAGCTTTACGCTCGAGATGATCATTACTTCACCTCCATGATGAGATCATGCGCGTCCTGGAGCGCCTCGGCGTCCTCCTGCCTCCTGGCCAGGGTCTTCAGCAATCGATGAGGAAACGAACCTTTGGTAAATGTCCTTTCTATTTCCTTTGCCGTTACGCGGCGGACCACCTCGTCGTCGTTCCAGGCGAGATGAAACAGCTTTTTCGAAATTCGGCTTTTTGTGTCGCCAAGATGCTCGAAAACCTCCCCGGCCACCCTGCCGCTCAATCTCAGCTTGAGAAGAGTGCTCGAATGCTTGCCGGCCGCGTACTTCTTCTCCAGCGCCTGCAGGTCGCTTGCCGTCGAGACAGAAACTTCGTCATGCAGGAACCTGTACGAGCCGGTTGACAAGGATCTGGCCGTCAACTTCTTTTTCTCGTCCAGCACAAGGACCCATGCCTTGCCTTCGTGGTCGCAACCAAACCCGTCGGGCTCGGGCGTGGCCGGGAAGAAGACCCCTTGGCCGCTCCCGGGCCTCGCAGGGTACTGCACGTGCGTGTGCCCGAGAAGCCACAGGTCCATGCCCGCCTGCTCGAGCTCTGCCATGGTCATGGGGTAGTACCTGCCTTCGAAATCCGGGGACACGCCCTCGAGGCTGCCATGGGCCACGGCCACGTGATGGGTCACGCTCTCGTCCTTTTCCGCGTCACGAATCCACCCGATCGCGTTCCCGGGCGAGCGCTTCGCGTGACATGGTGCGGGATACAGACAAGCATCAATGTCGTACGCCTCGAGCCTCACGACTCGCGGCTCGCGCATGACGATCGTGTTGTTCGCCATGGCGTCGCAGAACGTAGTCCAGAGGCTGTCCTCGCTGCGCGCGAAGTAATCGTGGTTTCCGGGTAGAACCGCGACCAGGCTTCCCTGAAACTCGCCAAGCGCCCCGGCAGCCCTCCTGATGTCGCGCTTGGCCACGGTGACGCGATCGAAAAGGTCGCCCGCAACGATCATCAGGTCGCATTTTTCCTCGTTGGCCTTATCGACAAGCCTTACGAGAGCTTCAAACCTTGCCTCGATCAGGGCGTCCCTCACCTCGTCGGGATACGTCGAGAACTTCAGGCCGAGGTGAAGGTCGGAGGTGTGAAGTATTTTCAAGGACATGTCCTGGTCTCCTTTGCTGGCCGCATAATATTCCCACGTGGGTAGGGGCGACTTCAGGCACACGCCCTTGGGGAGGCTGAAGCCTCCCCTACCCATGAAAAAAACCGGGGGGCTGAAGCCTCCCTTACCCGCTTAATCCAGGTCAACGATCACGCCGGGCCGCGTGAACAGCAGCCGCAACGAGATTGTTGCCGGGTCGAGGCCCGTGATCTTCGCGAGCGCCTCCCTGTAAAGGCCCATCTGGCCCTCGTAGGCCTTTGCCGCTCGACGGGCCTGCGACGCGCTCTCCACCCTGTCGCTCTTGTAGTCCAAAACGGCCGCTTCCAGCGGCTCGTCCCGCTCGCCCCGCAGGATCGTGACCCTGTCGAAGGCGCCGGAAACCCACCTGTCGCCCAGGACCACCTCGAAGCTCTTTTCCCTCCAGAGCTCGGCGCGCTCCTGCGGGCGCGCAAGGGCCTTTCGCACGGCGCTGCTGCCGAGCGCCCCGCGGAACTGGTCCGCTATCTCCTTCCTGATCCGCGCGGGAAGCCCGGACGACGCCTGCCACTGCCTGACGACCCTGTCCGTGTCCGTCTCGTCGATCCACGACACGCTGCTGAAGAGCTCGTGGATGGCAATCCCGAACTCCAGAACGCCCCTGGCCTCGGGGTTGAAGAGCCCGGCCGCCCGCACCGGGGCCTGCCCGGCCTTCGAAGGCTCGACCGGCGTGAGCCTTATCCTCGATGACGGCGCGGCCGCAAATTCAGCGAGCCGCTCCGGCGCGCCGGCGGGCTCCTGCCCGGCCCGCGGGCCGGGCCTCTCTTCGACCGCAACTGTTTCGTACCAGTCCCGCCTTCCCGCTTCGTACAGGCAGAGGCATTCCTGCCCTCCAACCATGCGCCGCGGGCCGTCCGCATGCTTCGGCTCCCCGGTGAGCTGCTGCCTCAGAAACGTGTCGGGCCGCAGCGCGGCCGAGTCTTTCCCCGGCCAGGCCGTGATCATGTACAGCGCGCTCTTCGCCCGCGTCATGGCCACGTACAGGACGCACAGGCTCTCGAAGCAGGCCCGGTCGTCGCTCTCCTCGACCTGCGCCCCGAGCACGGGATCGCACGCGGCAATAATCCTTCTCGGGCTTTTCATGGCCCACAGGGGCCGGTCCGTGGACGCATCTCGCGCCAGGATGAAAGACGGCTCGTCGCGCCGAATGTCCCTGGTTCCCGGATCCACGATGAAAACAACGTCAAACCCGAGGCCCTTGGCCTGGTGAACGGTCATGACGCGCACCGCGCCCCCGCCGGCCGTCTCCCTGATCTGCCGGCCTTCCACGAACCGCACGAAACGGATCGCGCTGCGCTCGCCGGACTCGTCGAGCTCGGCCGCTGCCGCTGCCAGGTCGTTCAATCTCTTTCTGCCGAACGCGTCCAGGCCGGCCGCCCGGTCCAATCTCGAGCCCCACTCGCGCACCAGCCCTTGGAACCCGGCCTCGTGAATTTTCCGAAGCAGCACGACGGGCAGCCTTTCCCAGTCCAGCTTCATCTTCTTCATCGCCTTGAAGAGGGGGCTCATCTGCACGTGTCGCAGCGCGAACGTGTCCCCGGGGTGTGCGGCCAGCTTCACGAGCGACAGCAGGACGCCGACGACGGGGCTGTCCGTTATGCCGGCCATTCCCTCGTGAACAACGGCCGAGCCCGGGCACTCCCGCCGCAGGAAATCCACCACCGCCCGGCCGCTGTCGTTCGAGCGCACGAGGACGGCCGCCGACAGGCCCCGGCCCACGGGATCGATCTCCTTCAGCAGGCCGGCCAGGATCGCGTAGCGCTCCTCCGCGGCCGGCGTGCGCTTGCCCCCCTGGCTCGACGGCTCGAGAAGGGCCGCGTGCCCCGTTTCGGGCACCGCCCCCGGCTCGAACGTGTGCTCGTCCCATGCCTCCTGCCATCGCCTGCGGACGCTTTCCCTGAAATCGTCCGGCAGCCTGCCGAAGGCCCTGTTCACGGTCGAGATCACGGGCTCGGCCGAGCGAAAGGATTTTACCAGGGGCTTTCTTTCGATGGCGGCATACCGGTCGGCAAGAAGCTCGAAGAGCCTCGGGTTCCCGCCGCGCCATCCGTAAATGGACTGCTTCACGTCGCCCACGTAGAAGAAGCTGCGCCGGCCGCTCGCGTCCCGCAGGATCTCGTCGGCAACGGCGCGCAAGACCTCCCACTGCAGGTCACTCGTGTCCTGAAACTCGTCGATCAGCCAGTGATCGAGCCCGCAATCCAGCCGGAAATCCATTAAGAGCCTCCTTTCCTCGCTGCTCCTTCGCGAAAGAAGCGCGCCTCCGCTGCTCTCGTTCCCGGCCGTGAGAAGAAACTGCACATCGCCGAACGTCAGGCTTCCCCTGCGCCTGACCATGGCATCGTACGCGGTCTCGTACTCCCTCACGAAGCGATAGATCCCGCGGGTCTGCTCGACGGCCTTGCCGATCTCCACGGCCAGGACGCGGCGAAGAAGAAGCAGGGCCAGCCGCGCGGCCTCGCCGCCGAGCCGATGCTTCTTGCGTTCAATCGATATCTCGGCCTCGCCCCTCTCGAGGTCGCGCGCCGCGGGGCAGAGCTTCTCGACCATGTACCCGATCTCCCTGGTCCATGGCGAGGATGCCGAGAACCGGCGCACGGCGTCGGCAAATATCTTCCACCTCTCGAAGACCTTTCCCTCGACGCCCTCACGCTCCAGCAGCGCGGCCATGCCGGCCGCGGCTTCGTCAATGATGCCCTGGTCATCCGTCCCATCCACTGCTTCCGAGCGCCGCAGGACGTCCACGTTCCCCCATGCATCCTCCCGCGGCAGGATACGATAGTACGGCCTGTGCTCGTTGATCAGCTGCTCGAGCGGCCGATCGAGGGACTTCACGTCCTTGCCGTAGGCGGCCCGAGCAAATGACTCCATCAGCTCTTCGAAAACCGCACCGCCCCCTCCCTCCGCCCCCTCGGCGCCCTCCGGGCTCATCAGGGAGGCCAGGACGTCCCGGTGAACGTCCCATGCCCGCGCTCCCTTGTCATCCATGACCTCGAAGCGGGCGCCCACGCCGAGCTCGAAGGGAAAGGTCTTGACCGCGCCCACGGCAAAGCTGTCCAGGGTCCCGATGTGAAGCCTGTGCATGCTGCCGGTCATGGCGCGAAGAAGGCCCAGAAACTCCCCTCTGCCCATCCCGGGCCTCCCGATCTCGTCGGCTGTCCGCGCGGCCTTTCCATCGTCCAGCGCCGCGGCCACGAGATAGCCGACGATCGACGCGAAGATCTCTCCGGCGGCCTTGCGCGAAAACGTCAAGGCGATGATCCTGTCCGGGCCCACGCCGTGGGCAACCATGCTTATGTAGCGATGGGCCAGCTTGAACGTCTTGCCCGAGCCCGCGGACGCGCAGATGGCCTGATGCGTGAATTGCGCCATTTCTCACTTTCTCCTTCTCGCCGTTGGCGGGTAGGGGAGGCTTCAGCCTCCCGGTCCATGGGCGGCTGAAGCCGCCCCTACCCGCGGGAAATTTTTTTCAACCTTCTTTTCAGCGCGGCTGCTTCAAAGCATGCGTCCGCGTCAGCCAAAAACAACCCTTCGAAGTCGTCGTACCTCACGCTCGACGACGGCGGCCAGAACCTGCGTTTCCTGATGTCCTTGACAACCCCCTCGGCGCACCGGCGCGCGGATTCGAGCAGCTCCTCGCTGAAATCCTCCCATAAATAAACTCCGGAAGCTCCCGACGAGGCCGGAAGGTTGAAGTAGCCTATCTGCGGGCTGCCGCCGGCCTGGACCCCGCTGCCGGAGTCGACAAGCAGCCTGTAGAGCGGAAGCTGAAGGTCGAGCCAGCGCCTCGTCCTGCCGCCCGGCGCTGTCCTTGCGTAGTCCCTGGCGTCGTCCGAGTCTGCCCAGAGGTGGGCGGCGGCCGGCTCGTACGCCGTGTCTGCGGTCTTGTAATCCAAAATCCTTACCTCGCCGGTCTCTCTGTGTCGGTCGATCCTGTCGATCTTGCCAGTGACCGTCATTCCGTCCACCTCGCCCTCAAGCCTCTGCTCGGCTCGAACGATCTCCCATCCCTCCCCTACGAGCCGGGCCTGCACGCCGGCCGCCGCGGCCAGCCTGTTCTTCGCGGCCTCCAGCTGCATCTCCACGGCGAGCGAGACGTGGTTTGCATAGCGCCGCTCGACCCATCGATCGGCCCGGTCGCCGAGGAACCGCGCCAGCTCCTTCTCGTCGCCGCACGAGCGCCAATCCTCGTCCTCGCCCATGGCCTGCAGCGACTCGTGCACGAGCGTGCCGAACTCCAGCGCGTCGAGCGCCATCTTTTCCGGGTCGATCGTCTCCATGCCAAGGACGTGGCCGAGGTAGAACCTGAACGGGCAGGCAAGGTAGCTTCGGAAAGCCGTGACGTGCATGCGATCGACGTCAAGGGCGCGAGCCCCTGCATCGAGCGGCGCGCCTGGGTCGAGCTTGAAGCTGATTGACGCGGCAGGGCTCGTTGGCTCCTCCGTGTCTGCGCCCAGAAGCGCCATCGCGCGGCCCGGGAGATTTTCGTCGCTGCACGCGAAAAGAAGACGCGATGGCTTCAGAGGCTCGCCGCCGCGACCCGTGCGGCCCGCGATGAAGACAGCGCGGCCCCCGCTGCCCCGGCGCGACTCCACCAAGCCTTGCATCATGAAAAGGTCCCTTGCATACCGGCCCGCCTCGTCGCGAAGCCCGAGGCCGCGCCGCAGCGAGTCGGGCAGGAAGACGTCGGCCGGCCGGCTTCCCGGCACGATCCCCTCGTTCATTCCCGTGACGATCATGAGCGGCGCGTCGTTCCACGCGAGCTCGAGCCAGCCTTCCAGGTCCACACCGTGCTCCCCGGCTTCGGTGTACAGGACCCGGCCCTCCAGCCTGTTCAGGAGCAGGTCCAGCGCCTGGCCCCTGCCGAGCCCGAACGCTCCGGGCCTCATGCCCTCCATCTCGCGAAGCGCTGCTTCAACCTCGGCCGCGGCCATGGAAAACGCATCATCCTCCGGCCTTCCAGGCCGCAGCGTCCTCGAGCCGTACACCGAGGCAAGCAGGGAGCGCATCCCGGCCGCCACGTCGCGGTCCGTGATGCTTTTCAAGCAGCCGCGGACAAAGGCGGCGGCCTTCGCGAGCTGCGCAAGCTCTTCCATGCCCCCCTTCTCTCCGTTCCCCTTCTCTTCCCCGCATTCTCCGAGCAGGGCATCGAAAACCCTCTTCGCGCTCAGAGGAAGGCACTCGTTCTGAAACCCGTCGAGCTGCTCCAACAGGCTACCGGGGGCCGAGCCCTCGTCCCTACACAAGCGCTCCAGCACGTCGGGATGCCGCAACACTTCGCTGAAGGCGGCGAAGCTGCCTTCCCCGGCGAGCGATCTGAAGGAGTCGAGCAGGTGGAAGAGCGGAGATCTCGTCATGGCCAGGCCGGCCGGGTCGTGCGCCTCGATGCCGCAGGCCTCGAGGCCCGCAAGAAGAGCCCCGGCCACGTCCGCGTCGGGAACGCCGATTGCCAGGTCGCCCGGGCCGAACCTGCCAGCCTCGCCGGCCGCGACGTCGAGCGCCATGCGGCTCTGCGCCTCGGGCGATCCGGCCAGGAGAACGTTTCGTTCCGCGTCCGGGATCTCGAGCCTCGCTCCCTGCCACTCCTCCGGCACCGGCCTTCCAAGCTCGTCGAAAAAATCCGCCATGGAGGAGGGCGCGTGGACCAGCACATCGACCAGGGCCGTGCGGGCCAGCTTCTGGAGCGCTGCCGCCACAACGGGCGGCGGGTCGGGAACGGCCGCCACGACCACGCGGCGGACGCCATCCGGAAGCGCGGGGCTTTCGGCAGCAGAGCGTTTTGCCTCGCAGGGGTCCGCGAGCCCCAACGCGGCCAGCGATTCCAGGTACTTTTTCTCGAGGAAGGCCATGTCCTTCCACCGGTCCCTCTCGGCGAACGAAGCGCCCAGCCTGTCCGGGACCGCCGCAATGTCCAACCCGCCGTCGGCCAGCGTCTCTCGAAGCGACTGCAGCGCTCCGCCCGTTGCCATGGCCCACTGCAGCGACGAGGACGGGGGGGGCGCCGGGAACAGGTGCGCTAATCCCTCCGCGTCAACGTCCATGAGCACGCGGGCCCAGGCCGCCTTCACGGTCGTGGCGTCGGCAACAGCGCCTGCCGCAGCGTCCGCATCCAGGAAGAAAGCGGGCGTGACGACCCTGCAGGAAAGGAGCGCCGAGCCGCGCTCCGCGCACAGCCGCGCCATGGCCGCGCGCAGCCTCCTGCCCGCCTGCCGCGTGGGCACGACGACGAGGTCTTCGCCGAGCTCCACTGGACCGTCCGGCCCGGCCGGCAGCAGGAATTGCCGGACCTTTTCCGCCACCGGCC
>JBDRLK010000217.1:0-3492 GCA_043813155.1 Pseudomonadota bacterium
TCCTCCTTGTCTGTTACTAGTTATACATATATATAGTAACAGATATTGAGTCAAAGTCAAGCAACCGAAAGTTGCTCCATCGGTTTTCCAGAAATCTACCTGCTTTTAATGGGTATTTGGGTAATGACTTTTAATTCTTGCGGGTGCAATCCTGCCCCGATCGTGCAGGGGAGGCTTTGAAGGCTGTGTCGCAACCCCCGTTGTTGTAGCCGCAGGCTTTAGCCTGCGCAGTTATATCGTCGACAGCGCAACCACCCCGGTCGGGTAGGGGAGGCTTTAGCCTGCGCAGTTATATCGTCGACAGCGCAACCACCCCGGTCGGGTAGGGGAGGCTTTAGCCTCCCGAGAATTCAAAAGGGAGGATCAGGGATGATGCGGGCTTATCCCGCGACGCACACGCCGAAGCCGTCGGCAACATATGGATTGTCGCCGGCGCCGGGGTACGCGGTCCAGGCCTGGCACGTGGTGCCCTCCGCGCACTCGTGGGCGCTGTCGCAGAACGCCAGGCACATGAACGTTACACCCTCGTCAGCAGTATAGCATCCGGCTCCGTCGACGCAGGCCTGAGATTCCGCACAGTCCCCTCCCGCTTCCGTTTCACCGCTTTTCACGCAGCTTGTAATCTCGCAGGTTGGCGTGAAGATGCAGCCGTCGAACTCGCCTTCGCACGGTGTTCCATTCCAGGGGTCGCAGAGCGAGTCCTCGGGGCAGCCCAGGTCGCAGGCCTTGTAGAGAAGGGTCAGGATGTCGCACTCGCCTCCAAGGTTGAAGGAGATGCCCACGTTGCAGTCGGCGCCGTCGGCGCAGTCCGACAGGTCGTCGCACCAGTGGTAGCACAGCGATTCCCCTGTGCCGGAGTTCGTGAGGCACGAGTTCCCGACCGCGCAGCTTTCCACGGCCGCGGGCACGCACTCCGTGCCGGTGGGAATGGTCCCGGCCGTGGGCTGGCATACTTCCACAACGTCGCAGGGGTCCGTGGGGTTGATGTCGAGCACGCACTGCTGGCCGGCCGTGCAGCCGCAGTTGTCGATCAGGTTGCACACCCCGCCGTGAAGCGGCGCGCACGCGCCGTCGGGCGTGATGTCGGGCGTGATGTCGGGCGTCACGTCGGGTGTCACGTCGGGTGTCACGTCGGGCGTCACGTCGGGCGTCACATCGGGCGTCGCGTCCACGTCCGTGTGGTCGGGCGTGACGTCCGCGTCCGCGTCCGTTGTGCCGTTGCCCTCGTCGTCGTTGCACCCGTAGGCCAGCATGAACACGCCCACGAGAAGTAATGCGGAAACCAGCGCCTTTGTCTTCATTTTTGTTCCTCCTTATCTTTTTGATAAAGACTACATTGGATTTTCGTTATGGTTCAATTCAGGGGCAGGGGAGGCTTGAGCCTCCCGAAAAAGTCCGCTTTTCAAGCGGGCGCCTAAAGGCACCCCCTACCCCGCAGGGGGGCTGTTTTGAACCATGCCGGATTTACGTTATCCTAATATTACAATTAAAAAGACGTTTGTCAAATAAAAAAAGAGCAGATTGAAGCCGGGTATTTAATCCTCCTCCTCCTCGTCCTCTTCGTCCGGAATGGAGCGTTTGCGGGACCCGGACCCGGTGTGCTTGAATGCCGCCTTGATGAAGTGGGAAAAAAGCGGGTGCGGCTTCATGGGCCTGCTCTTGAACTCGGGGTGGAACTGGCACGCTGTGAAGTAGGGATGAGCGGGGAACTCGATCATCTCCACCAGGGACCCGTCCGGGCTCAGGCCGCTGAACACGAGACCCTTGTCTTCGAGCTGCTCTTTGAACTCGTTATTGACCTCATAGCGGTGCCTGTGCCGCTCGCTGATTTCCTTCTGGTTGTAGATCTGGTGATTGAGGCTTCCGATCTTCAGCTTGCACGGGTAGGCGCCCAGCCGCATGGTGGCCCCCTTGTCCGTGACCTTCTCCTGCTCCTTCATGATGTGGATCACGGGATAGGGCGTCCTGGCGTTGAATTCCTCGGAGTTCGCGCCGTGCAGGCCGCAGACGTTGCGCGCGAACTCGACAACGGCCATCTGCAGGCCCAGGCAGATTCCGAAGAAAGGTATCTTCTTTGTCCTGGCGTACTCCACGGCCAGGATTTTTCCCTCGGTCCCCCTCTCGCCGAAGCCGCCGGGAACGAGGATGCCGCCCACGCCCTTGAGGTGCGCGGCCGCGCCTTCCTTTTCCATTGTTTCGCAGTCCACGTATCGCAGAATGGTCCTGCACTGGTTGGCCATTCCGCCGTGCATGAGCGCTTCGTGAAGCGACTTGTACGAGTCCTTGAGGTGCACGTACTTGCCCACGATGGCGATTTCGACCTCGTCCTCGCTCGTCGTAAGCGTCTCGACGATTTTCTTCCATTTCGCGAGCCGCGACGCCCTCGACCAGATGTTGAGGTAGTCCGCGATGCGGTTGTCGAGGCCCTCGGATTTCAGCTTCCCGGGCAGCTCGTAGATGCAGGCAACGTCGGGCGCGGAGATGACCGCTTCGGGCGGAAGGTTGCAGAACAGGGCTATTTTCTCCCTGTGCTGCTTTTCCAGGGGCCTGTCGCCGCGGCAGACGAGAATATCGGGCTGGATGCCGACCTCGCGCAGCGCCTTGACCGAGTGCTGCGTGGGTTTTGTCTTCATCTCTTCGGCCGGGCCGATGTAGGGCACCAGCGTCACGTGAATGGAAATCGCGTTCTGCGGGCCCGCCTCGAGCATGAACTGCCGAACGGCCTCGACAAAGGGCAGGGACTCGATGTCGCCGATGGTGCCGCCGACCTCGACGATGGCCACGTCGATGTTTTTATTCGTGGCGTTTCGTATCTGGTCCTTGATCTCGTTCGTGATGTGCGGGATCACCTGGACGGTCGCGCCGAGGTACTCGCCCCTGCGCTCCTTCATGATGACGTTGTTGTAGACTTTTCCCGTGGTGATGTTGTTGTCGCGCGTCATGGTTGCCGACGTGAAACGCTCGTAGTGGCCCAGGTCGAGATCGGTCTCCGCGCCGTCGTCCGTGACAAAGACCTCGCCGTGCTGGAACGGGTTCATGGTCCCCGGGTCCACGTTGAGATAGGGATCCATCTTGATGAGGGTGACGCTGAGCCGTCTGTCTTCGAGGAGGGCGCCTATCGAGGCGGCAGTTAACCCCTTTCCGATCGATGAAACCACACCTCCGGTGACGAAGATGAATTTAGTCTCTTGAACAGGCATGCACTGGTTTAAATTCTGTAGACCTTGCGAAAGAAAAAATCAATAGAAAAAATATATTTTGAGAATAAAACGATGAAAAAGGAAGGGGCCGGACCTTGAATGTTTCATTTCTCTTCGAAGGGAAAGCTGCGGAGAATCGGGGGGAAACAAAACATTCACGGTCCGGCCCCCGGTACTAAGGGCGCACTCAACAATAGATTCACAGAATGTGGGCTAATGTTCTCATTACATGCAATGACATTTTCTGGGCGCCGAGGCGCCCGGCTGGCAAGGCGCGGGGTCCCCGTCACGA
>JBDRLK010000218.1:0-4210 GCA_043813155.1 Pseudomonadota bacterium
CATCAACCCCGACGCGGGCAACGGCGACCCCGTTCACGTGGCCAACGAGAACGGGCACGGCACCAACGTGGGCGGCATTGTGGGCGAAATGGCTCCGGGAACCGACCTTCTCAGCCTCACGGTCTTCGCGGAATATTACCCCGACGAATCCACGGGGTTCGACGGCGGAGTCTTCGCCGAGGACACCTGGATCGCGGCGGCCCTGGACTGGTGCATCAACCACCTGGGCGAGCATAACATCGTTTCCGCCAACATGTCGCTCGGCAGCGGCCCGGACCCTGAAATGACGGGCTACTGCCCTGAAGCCTCGCGGGAAGTCTACTACGGCATCTTCGCCAATTCGCGCGACGCGGGCATCCTGCCCGTTGTGGCCACGGGCAACGAGTACGTAAAAACCGCCGTCGGCTCGCCGGCGTGCGCCGCACCGGCCGTCAGGGTCGGGGCGGGCTACGACGACCCGGCCTTTGGCTACGAATGCGGGACCGGCCCGGTGGTGCCCGGCGCCGTGGTGTGCTTTTCCAACTCGAGCAGCCTCGTGGACGTGATCGCGCCCGGCTACAACATCGACGCCGGCGGCCTGTACGGGTACAGCGGCACATCCATGGCCACGCCGCACATGGCCGGGCTCATCGCCGTTTACCAGGAGCGCTACGACTCTAACCCCGTATGGACGCTGGAGCGCATACGCGCGGATGCCGTCCCCACCGTGGAGATCGGGCCGCAGCAGGTCTTCATCCACAGGTACGTCAGGATGGGCGGCCATGACGCGCTCTTCACCTTCGACTCGGGCGCGGTCCTCGCCTCATCCTTCGAGGGGATTCCCATCCCGGACGCGGACGAGACCGGGATCGAGGTATCGGCCGAGGTTACCTGCGAAAGCGAGCTGTGCATTGCCGACACCGTGGGCAACGTCTACCTCGATCTCACCGTCGATCACGTCAGGGCGCCCGATCTCATGATCGACCTGGAGGCGCCGAACGGCTCCCTGGCGCGCCACATCGTAAACGGCGAGGACGAGGTGGGCCGGAGCAACATCAACTCGATCCTGGGAAGCCAGCATCTCGAGAACATGTTCACCATACTCAAGGGCAGCTCCATCGTGGGCACCTGGAAGATGAGAATCTATGACGATACGCTGAGCGCCGAGGGCAGGCTCCACAAGGCAGTGCTTTTCATCGACTCGGCAAGGGTCGAGCTTACCGGCGAGATCATCGCCCCGCAGGTCGCGCGGCCGGGCGAGCCCTTCGACGTCATCGTCAACCTGGAAAGCAGGGGCAACCTGGATATTCTAGGGGCTCCTCTCGTGCTCGAGCTCGTGGACGTGGAAGGCGGCGGCATCGTGGAAGCCATCGAGTTCGAGCCCGGCCTGCCCATGCGGCCCGACGCCGTGGAGACCCGCGAGTTCACGCTTTCCGGCGGTCAGGGCAACTACATTCTGCGCGTCCTGAACACGGAGCTCACACCGGATATTCTGCCGGGCTACCATCTCGAACAGGTCCCGCTGGGCATTTCGTACCGCACCTTCGCGTCCTTTACCACGGACCCTGGCATCCCCCGGCCAATGGAGGAAACGCAGATGGTCGTGCTGAGCCGCGGTCTCATCGATTCGTATGAATGGGACTTCGGGGACGGATCCGCATCGAGGGCGCCCGAGCCCATCCACCTCTGGACCGAACCCGGCGCGTACGAGGTAGCGCTGACCGTTACCGGGCCCGACGGCCGGTCGAGCACGGCGCGCGTCATAGAGGTCGAGGTTGAAGTTGAAACGCCCGTCGACCCCGGGGGGGGAGGATGCGGGTGCGCGGTCACGGGCGCAAACCGTGAAACCGGCCCATGGCTCTTTTTCGGCCTCGGCCTGGTTTTTCTGGCCCTGTTGCTGGTCCTTCTTCCGGCCTCATGGCGCCGGGCTCGAAGAGCGGCCCTGAAGGGCCGCACTACACTCAATATTTTCTTCTTATTCATTCTTGCGGCCGCGGCCATGGCCGCGGCGGGCTGCGATTCGTCAGTCAACGGCGACGAGGATGCGCAGACAGACGGCGACGGTTTCACGACGGATGACGTGTGGCTGTCGCTCCTGGACATCCCCGATCCCTCGGCAGGGGACCAGACGGTTTACATCATGCTCTCGAGCGTGACGCCCATGACATGCGATATCAAGCTCGAATACCGGGTCAACGAAGGCTCCTTCCAAAGGGCGACGCTTGCCGTCCCGACCGACGCGCAGGACGTGGAGGCTGCGCCCGAGGGAACGGAGCTCGGCCTGGTGTGGCTCACCACTGAGGACATTCCCGGCGACATGGACAACGTGCAGATCAAGGCCTCGGCGGACTGTGGAGAGCTCGACCCCATTCCCATGGTCAGCGAGCCTTTCCTCCTTCTCAATTTCCTCGTGACCCATCCCAACGCCGTCCTGATCACTGAAATCTCGACTGCCCAGCCGAACGTGCCCGGGGACCTGCTCGTCGAATACATCGAGCTTTTCAACACCACGGACGAAACCATCGACCTCGACGGGTGGACCCTCACGACGGTCAGCTCATGGGGCAGGGAGGATGAGTTCCCCCTGGACGGCATCGAGATCGGGGGAGGCGACAGGATCACGTTCGTCGGGCCGGAGGCCGAAGGCGCGGTCGCGGGCGCGATCGAGCTCACCGAGGACCTGCACTGGGACACGGCCGCAGGCGGCGCCGCCTGGGTCATCGCGACCTATGAGCGCGGCATGGACTTCGTGCGCTGGGGCGGGCATCCGGCCCTTCCCCCGGCCGGCACGGGCTGGAGGGACGACCCGGCCCTGCCCATTCCCCAGACGCTGACCGTTCTCAACCGCATCGATGACACGACAGACACGGACAGGGGCAGCGATTTCTGCGTGAGCTGGCCTTCTCCAGGCACGCTCACTCCCGGGTGCATGTCGCGAACCCCGGCCGGCGGTCTCCTGATTTCCGAGCTGAGCACCCAGGGGCCTGACGACATGGTGGAAATCCTGAACGCTTCCGGTGAAAGCATCGACCTGGGGGGCTGGGTCCTTCTCTGGGACGGCGACGACCTGGGCTCCGGCGCCATCCCCCTGGCGCGCTTCAACCTCCTGGACCAGGGCAGGATCGTGCTGCGCGACAATGGCGAGGCGGGCCGTTATTCCGACGGGATCCTGGAGCTGGGCGTCAACCTGAACATCGACGGGCTTATTCCCGTTGCCGTAGGCATGCAGAATCCTTACGGCGATGTCGTGGATTTCCTCGCTGCCGGCGGATCCAAGGTTCGGTACATGGACTGGCAGGAAGAAGAGCCTACGCCCATGCCCTCTCCGCTCACAACGATTTCCCGCAGGCCCGGCGACCCGGACACGGACTCGGCCGCGGACTTCTGCATGACCGAGCCGAACCTGCGCTACCCGGCCGATGAATGCCTCGAACCGTTCGGGTTCGAGCTCAGGATTACCGAGGTGATGCCGGGAAGGCCCGACTGGGTCGAGATCTTCAATGCCGGCTCGACCAGCGTCAACCTGACCAACGTTTACCTGAGCTACAGCGCGCCCTACTACGGCGGCTCGGTGAACGACTATCGCCTGGGCGGCACGCTGGCGCCCGGCGCCTTCATGGTCGTGTCGGAACGGCAGCTCGACGGGGTCGAAGGCGAAATCATCGTGGACGAGAACATCTCGCTGGGCTCGGACGGGGCCGGAACCGTGGCGATCCGCGACATTTACGGGTTCGGCATCGACTTCATGATGTTCGGCGAGCCGGCCGGCGTCCCGCTCTGGCCGGACACGTGGTCCGGCCTGGGCGCCGAGCTGTGCCCCGAAGACAACGACTGGATCTCCATCCAGCGTCTCCCCCATGACGCGCCCGACACGAACTCAAGCAATGACTGGTGCTGGGGCAATCCCTCACCCATGTTCCCCAATAACGCCTGCGAGTGATTAGTTGATATCTCATAAATGCCTTTTCCATTATTTAACGGTGCTGCACGATCTCGGCGTGCCAGATACAAGCTGGCCAAGGGCCAGCAGCACCAACATACAGGATGTGTTGTCGATGGGTGAAACGTAAATCGACAGGCTCGGCCCGCAGCTACTTTTTGTTTTCAGGCCGCAGTCTAAGCAAAGCTCCTGAAAACGATCTATTTTACAGTATGAACAACAAGCGTGATAAAAAGAAAGTTAAAATTCCACTTTATATACAAGTTATATTATAATAATATTGAAATCGAA
>JBDRLK010000219.1:0-7003 GCA_043813155.1 Pseudomonadota bacterium
CCCTCGGCGTGCCCCATCCATCCGCACTGTGGCTGCACGCCCTCGGCGTGCCCCATCCATCCGCACTGTAGCTGCACGCCCTCGGCGTGCCCCATCCATCCGCACTGTAGCTGCACGCCCTCGGCGTGCCCCATCCATCCGCACTGTAGCTGCACGCCCTCGGCGTGCCTGAGCTCGAGCATGATGGCGGGCCAAGGGCCCGCAGCTACACCTGTACCTTGCTGTGGAGGCGATAGACGGCGTTCGGGTCCGCGGCGTAGCGCTTCTCGAAGTCACGGGCATAGTCCATGACGGACTTAAGCTGGCCCTCGCCGTGAAGGCCCGCTTCCTCCATCACCTTGTGGGCCTGGCCGCTGCCCAGGAAATACCCGCCCCTGTGAGGGAACAGTGTCCTTCGCCGTCCCTCGGGCGAAAGGATCCAGCGGTGCATGGTAGGCATGGTGAAGCCGGATATGCCCATGGCCTCCACGGCCCTCTCCACGGGGAAGATCTCATCCTGCTTTTCCTGCGGGAGCAGGTCGAACAGCTCGGCGCTCGAAACATAGTAAATGTTCATGTTGACGCCCTGCTCGTCCAGCTTCAGCAGGACCTCCTCCACGAACGTGGCCGTCACGCCGCTGCCCTGCAATACGAGCGTGCCGCTCCGCTGTTTCGCCGACATGTCGGCCCTGCGAAGGGCGTACACGCCGTTTCTCGTCTCGGTCACGTCGGGCAGCTTGTACTTCTTCCTGTCGGGCACGGTCTCGGGCGGCCGCGTCACGAAGGGAGCGAGAACGGCCGGGCGCCTCAGCAGCGCCTCGACGACGAGCGGCCACATTTCGGCCGCCTCCCAGGGCGTGAGCGTGATGAGAACGCCTCGCGGAAAGTTTTCCTGCAGGAGCTGGAGCGGCTGCGGGCAGGCGTGCGTGGGCCCGTCCTCGCCCGTCTTGATGCCCGCGTGCGCGTTGACTATGATGAAGGTGTTGTACGGCTCGTCCACGACGAACCGCTTCATCTGCTGGCCGATGCCGTGAAGCCTTGCCGCGATGTGCTGCAGGGCGGCGATGAACGCGCCATAGGACGAGCCCGCGCCGATGTGATCGCCGTAGGTCGACAGCCCTGCCATGAACGCGCCCATGGCGTCCTCGCAGATGCCGCCCACGGGAATCAGCCTGGCATCGGGGTTATCGACGGCATTGTAGAATTTCTGGGGGAAACCCTTTGCAACGGCGCTGATGCTCGTTGAATCGAAGAGGTCGGCGGCCGACGCGATAAAGGCGCCGCCCGAAAGCTTGTTCAGGTGGTTCAGAACGTTGCCGAGCTGGCCCCTGAGCGTTGCCTGGGACCCGGGTTCCAGGACGAGGCCCGCCGGAACCTTCGCCGGGTCGACGTTTGCCCTGTCGTAGATCTTCTGCAGATTGGCCGCGCCGGGGTGAGGCTTTCTGCCGCGTTTTTCCAGGCGCTCCCTTGCCTCCACGATCCCGCCGGACATGAGCTTCGCCAGGTCCTTGTCCTTTTCCAGCACCTTGCGCATGACCATGAGCGAATCGTAGAACCCGGCTTCCACATCCTCGGGCCTGAGCGCGGCGCAGTACCTGGGCAGCTCGGCCTTGAAATGCTCCTCAAAGGGCCGGCAGCACTCGTAAAACGCGTCGCAGCAGAACTTGTGGCCCGCGCCGTGAGAGCTCCGGCCCTCGATGCCGTACTTCCAGCCCTTGACCGTCCTGTAAACGACCATGGTGGGCTGGCCGTTGTCCAGCCCGACGGCCAGCTGCTGCGCTGCCAGCACCTTCCTGAAATCCAGCCCGTCTTCCACGACAACGGCGTTCCAGTCGTGCAGGCAGGCCAACTCGACCGGGTCCCACTGCACGTACTCGCCGGGCTTGTCTCCGACGCGGCACACGCCGTTGGAGTCAATGGACGCCTGGTTCCAGTCCACGTGCATGAAAGCGTTCCACAGCTGCGCCGTGGCCGCGGCCGCCATGGCCTCCTGCACCCTGCCCGGCGTCATGCCGCCCTCGCCCTCGATCATGTGCAGGCGCGGGGGGTCTTCCCTGTAGGTGTCCATGGCGCCCAGGGCCAGCCCAAGGGAGGCCGGAACGCCGACGCCGGACGCGCCGGTGGACAGCCTGACAAAGGGCGTGTAGGGCGTGGGGTGCCCGTCGAGAGCTTTTGCCTTGAACTTCTTGAACAGGGGCGTTTCCTGGGTCGGGTTTCTTCGAAAACCGAGAAGGTCCTCGAAGCGAAGCTGGAGCTTCTCCTCGGGCAGCATGTCCGGCCGGCCGATCCTCATGATCTCGTTTCTCAGGGCCCACATGGCGTAGAGGCCCATGGCCTTGTGGCCCGCTGCATAGGAAATCATGTCGGCGGTTTTGCTGTTGGGGTCGGAGAAATCATAATCCATGGTGTTGAAAAGCAGGCCCGCTACCATCCTGCCCGACGAAATGCTCCCCCCCGGATGGCCGGACAGGGGAACGAAGTTGAAAAGTATGCCGCACAGCGTCCTGTACAGCAGGTCGTACGACTCCCATGCCGCGAGCTCGCTGTCTTTCATGTCGAAGGCACCGGCTTTCAGCGCGTCTTCCACGTCGATGATCACGGCCCGTCTTTTTCCAAGTCCGAAAGCCCGCTTTTTTATCTTGTCCACGTCCGGTTTTTCAGGGAATGCCAATGACATTTTCTCGTCTCCTCGCTTAATAACGGGCATGGGGCGACTTCCGTCGCCCTTTCCGGGAGGCTGAAGCCTCCCCTACCCGCGGTGGAAATCTCGGTGTTTTTTCGTTTTCGCTTCACCCCCTCAAGAAGTCCTATTTAATGTTAATGCCCATGGTTGTAAATAGGAGAAATCAGAAATAAAGCGCAAAAACAGGGCTAGAATCATGTTATTTTAATATCCGTCTTTCTTTAATGAATTTCGTTGTTAACTTACTACTCATGCAAGGAGGAACCAATGGAAGACAGGAAATTCAAAATACAAAATATATCCTGCGGCCACTGCGTCAGGACCATCGAGCGGGAGCTCGGCGAAATCGATGGCGTGAAAAAAGTTGAAGGGGACCAGGAGACAAAGGAGGTCAGCGTGGCGTGGGACTCTCCCGCGACACTTGAAACAATCCTCGCGACCCTGCGTGAGATCAATTATCCTGCCGGGGATTGAAAGGGCGCCGTGGCGGACAGTAAAATAACGGTCCCGGTCACCGGAATGACCTGCGCCAATTGCGCTGCGGCCATCGAGCGGGCGCTGAAAAAGACGCCCGGCATCCTCGGCGCTTCAGTTAATTTTGCCAGCGAGCGAGTCAGTGTTGACTATGTTCCCTCCATCACCGACCTCGACCTGATCATCGCCGCCATCGAGAAAGCCGGCTACGGGGCCGTGCGCCAGGAAGAAACGGATGAAACCGGGGACGCCGAGCTGGCTGCCCGGCAGCAGGAAATCAGGAATCAGACGCGAACATTCATCGTGGGCGCCGCATTCGCTGCGCCGCTCTTTTTTCTCAGCATGGGCAGGGACTTCGGCCTCCTGGGCACGTGGAGCCACGCGGCATGGGTGGGCTGGATGTTCCTTGCCCTGGCCGCGCCCGTGCAGTTCTACACGGGCTGGGACTACTATATCGGGGGACTCAAGAGCCTGAGAAACCGCAGCGCCAACATGGATGTGCTGGTGGCCATGGGCTCGTCGGTCGCTTTCTTCTACTCGCTGGGCGTGCTCATCTATCCGGCCCTGGGCGATCACGTCTTCTTCGAGACGTCCGCCGTCATCATCGTTTTGATCAAGCTCGGAAAAATGCTTGAATCGAGGACAAAGGGCCGCACCGGCGGCGCCATCCGCAAGCTGATGAACCTGAAGCCAAAGACCGCCACGGTCATGAGGGACGGCAGGGAAACCGCCGTCCAGCTCGCCGAGGTCAGGGCGGGGGATATCCTCGTCGTCAGGCCCGGCGAGAGCATTCCCGTTGACGGCGTGGTCCTGGACGGGGATTCGAGCGTGGATGAATCCATGCTCACCGGCGAATCCGTTCCCGTCGACAAAAAGCCGGGGGACGAAGTGACCGGCGGCACGCTCAACGGCGAGGGGCTGCTGAAGATGAAAGCCCTGCGTGTCGGAAGCCAGACCGCCCTGGCGCGCATCATACGGCTCGTGCGGGAAGCCCAGGGAAGCAAGGCGCCCATCCAGGCGCTGGCCGACAGGGTCGCGGCCGTGTTCGTTCCCGCCGTGATAGGGATTGCATTCCTGACGTTCGCCGTCTGGTGGATCACGGGCGGGCAGTTCGTTCCCGCCATGATCCGCCTCGTGGCCGTTCTCGTCATCGCCTGTCCTTGCGCGCTCGGCCTGGCCACGCCCACGGCCATCATGGCCGGCACGGGCAAGGCCGCCGAGCAGGGGGTCCTGGTCAGGAACGGCGAAGCCCTGGAAAGGGCCTCGAAGCTGGACATCGTCGTTTTGGACAAGACGGGGACGATCACCAGGGGAGAGCCGGCCGTGGTCGACATAAAGCGGCTGGGTGCTGAGCTCGAGGACGATGCCGAGCTGCTGCGCCTTGCCGCTTCCGTGGAAAGGGGGTCCGAGCACCCCCTCGGAAAGGCCATTGTGAAGGAAGCGGAAAGCAGGGGGATGGAGCTCGTCGAGCCGGAATCCTTCAAGGCCACCGCGGGGCTCGGCGTCCGGGCAAAGGTCCTGGAGCGGGATGTGAGGGTTGGAAAGCCCGGATGGTTCGAGCAGCAGGATGCGCTGCTCGATGGGGATCGAGAGATGATTGAAGCGCTTCAGCGGGAAGGCAAAACAGTGATGGTTGTCGCCGTCGGTGATAAGCCCGCGGGGCTCATTGCCGTGGCGGACACGGTCAAGCCGGAATCGAAAGAGGCCGTTGCCCTTCTGCACGGGCAGAATCTCAAGGTCGTCATGCTGACGGGAGACAACGCCCGGACGGCGGAGGCGATCGCGGGCCAGGTTGGAATCGACGAAGTTGTAGCCGAGGTTCGTCCCGAGGACAAGGCGTCCGCCGTCAGGCAGCTTCAGGAAAAGGGCGCGACGGTTGCCATGGTGGGCGACGGCATCAACGACGCTCCCGCCCTGGCCCGGGCCGACGTGGGCATGGCGATCGGCACGGGCACCGATGTGGCCATCGAAGCCGGCGACGTCATCCTCGTGAGCGGAAATCTCCTCGGCGTTCCCAGGGCGATCAAGCTGAGCCGTGCAACGATGAGAACGATCCGGCAGAACCTTTTCTGGGCATTCTTCTACAACCTGGCCTTCATTCCCGTCGCGGCAGGCGTGCTGTATCCTCTGGAGTTTCTGCCCGACTTTCTGCGGCAGCTCCACCCCATGCTGGCCGCGCTGGCCATGGCCATGAGCAGCGTTTCCGTGGTCACCAACAGCCTGCGCCTCAAGCAATTATCTCTCGGGTAGGGGAGGCTTCAGCCTCCCGTGTTTCCCCGATGGGTAGGGGAGGCTTTAGCCTCCCGTGTAGCTGCACACCCTTGACGCGCCAAAAGAAGCTGTGTCGCAATCGTAGCTGCGCCCCCTCGGGGCGCCACATACAGGCACGCCAAGGGCGTGCAGCTACAACATATTGTATGACACCCGTCGGTCACAGGGGTTGCGACACAGCCTCTAAAGGCTCCCCTACCCGGGGTATTTATGAGATGGCGACTAAAGTCGCCACCCACGTTGGATGGCAGAAATACTACAGCACCACGCGGCAGCCGCACCCGGCTCCCGATCCGTCCTCCCCCTCCTCGCCCGCGTCACCGGCCTCATCGTCCTGCGTATCCATGGTCACATCCGTTACCATGTCTTCCTCGCCGGCCTCCATGGCCTCGACAACGCCGTCCATGCCGGGCTCCCCGGCCTCTTCCTCTTCCAGGAATTCTTCCATGAATTCGGCGATGTCCTCACTCATGTCCGCATATTCCGCGACCTCGACCCCGGGCTCGACATCCATCTCCTCCGCTGCCTCCTCCGGGGCCTCCTCCATGGCTTCCACGACCTCCTCCAGCACCTCAACCAGGTCTTCGCCCGCTTCGTCGGGCTCCTGCGCAACGTCTTCCTCGAGCTGCTCTTCCATTTCCTCCGGCTCTGTTTCATCCGGATCAGGCTCGGTCAGAAGATAAATTTCAAAAAGCTCATCGCTCGTGTCAAAAGCGCTGTTGCCTGCCGCGTCCCAGGCCGTGACCCTGACGAGGCACTCGGTGGACGGCGTGGAAGGAACAGCCCAGTTGAAAGAGCCGTCATTGTCTTCGCCGGCCGAAACCGGCGTCCAGTCAGCTCCGCTGTTTATCGAGTAATCGATGTCCACGTGGTCAACGCCCACGATATCCGTGGCCGTCCACGTGATCTCGAACACGCTCTCCGCCTCGAGCCTCTCGCCGCCGTTCGGGGTCAGCACCGTGACGTCCGGAGGGCCCGCGTCCGGGAACTGAACGATCTCGAGATAGCCGTCCAGGCACACGATCGCGTCAACGGGGAACACGCCGTCCAGGTCGGCCACGGCCACCGGGTCGGGCGCGCCCATGACGGCCGCCGAAGCGGGCAGGCCCGCGGCGGTCCCTTCCACGGCCCACGCTCCCAGGTCGTACCCCGCTGCGCTCAGCGTGCCGCCGACGCCGTAGGCCACGAACTCCACTTTCCCGTCTGCGTCCACGTCGCCCGTGCCGATTCCCGTTATGGTGCCCGTGGCCAGGGCAAGGTCCGCCTCTTCGATGTACGATCCGCCTGAAAACGCGTAGACCAGGAGGTTTTCCCCGGAATCGCCGGCAGCGAACTCCACGACCGTGTCTCCGTCACAGTCCGCGGCCGCCAGGCCGACACCGCCGAACGTGCTCGAGACCGACGCCCACTCCTGCACGTAGTCCGCGCCGCTCCAGCCCCAGACGTGAACCCTGCCCATCGTGTCCAGTATGAGGACCTCGTCGAGCATGTCGCCGTCCGTGTCGGCCGCGACCGCTGCCCGGATCTGGTTGAAGCCCAGGAACCCGCTCCAGGTCTCTTCCAGGATCGCGCCGTTCCAGGAAAACACATGAAGGG
>JBDRLK010000220.1:0-6036 GCA_043813155.1 Pseudomonadota bacterium
CTTCCCGGGCTTTTTCGAAAACCCCTTCGCCCATCTGATGAGCTCTTCGTAATCAGCGTGCGCCGAATAGCTGTCTATTTTCTGAATGCTTGCCTTGACCACGATGTTCATGCCCATCATCTTGACCTGCGCCGCGCCGTCGAGAAGCACCCTGCCCAGCGTGCCGCGCGCCTGGTAGCCGACGAAAAGCACGGTGTTTTTCGAATCCCACAGCCCGTGCTTGAAGTGGTGGCGTATCCTGCCGCCGTTGCACATCCCGCTTCCCGCAATAATCACGCATGGCTCGTCGATCGTGTTCAGCTTCATCGAATCCTCGGTGGACAGAGTATAAACGAGGCGCGGATAGGTCAGCGGTTGTTCGAACAGGGTCAGGGCCTCCTCGTCAAAGCATTCGCGATGCTTCTTGAACACCTCCGTTGCTTTTATCGCCAGCGGGCTGTCGAGATAAATTTTTTCCTCCGGGAACCCGCCGCTGCGGATCAGCTTGTTGAACGCGAAAATGAGCTCCTGCGTTCTCTCGACGGCAAACGATGGGATGAGCAGCCTGCCGCCCTTTTTATACGTCTCCTTGACGTGCTTCATCAGGTGCTCGCCCCTGTTGGCCGCGTCCTCGTGGAGCCTGTCCCCGTACGTGGATTCGATAAAAACATAATCCGCATCCTCAATGATCGTCGGGTCCCTGACAATGGGGGCGTCCCACTGGCCCAGGTCGCCGGAGAAAACGAGCTTTATGTCCTTTCCGCCTTCCTTGACGAACATCTCGATGATCGATGACCCGAGGATGTGGCCCGCGTCCCTGAAGCAGACCTCGATATTCGGCGCAATGCGCCTGCGCTCGTCGTACTCCACGCTGTCGAAGCGCGTAAAGGCTTCCTCGGCGTGATCGAGCGTGTACAGGGGCGCGCGCGGCTCGAGGCCCTCCCTCTTGCGCCTCCGGTTCTCGGATTCCGTGTCGAGCACCTGGATGCGGGCGCTGTCCTCGAGCATGATCTTGCACAGGTCCGCGGTGGCGCCGGTTGCCAGGATTTTCCCGTCAAAGCCCATTTTCACGAGCTTGGGGATCAGTCCCGAATGGTCGATGTGCGAGTGCGTCAGGAGCACGTGCGCTACGCCGCGCGGCTCGAACCTGAAAGGCTCGAAGTTCAGCTTCACGATGTCCTTGATTCCCTGGAACATGCCGCAGTCGACCAGGACCCTGTCCTCTCCCGTCTCGACAAGAAAACAGGATCCGGTTACTATCTTTGCGGCGCCGCAGAACGTTACCTTCATGCCATACCTCTCTAGATAAAAGGTCCAACTTTATCTTGTATTATTTCCCAGCGCAAGCGGCAGGCGCAAGCTTTATCTTGCGTCCTATCGCAGGCTGAAGCCTGCGGCTACCCCATTCACTGCGTCAAGCACCCAGCATCATGCCGCCGCAGGCACGTATCGTCTTTCCGGTCAGTGCACTGCCGCACGGCCCTGCCAGAAACACCACAAGGTTGCCGATGTCGTCGGGCTCGCCGCCCTGCTGCAGGGCTGTCAGGCGCCGGCCAATCTCCTGGTGGAATCGAGGCAGGGATTCGGTCATCGACGTGTTGACATACCCGACGGCAAGAGGAATGACGGCGATTCCCCGGCTCTTGAGCTTCCCGGCGAGCGCGGTCAGATAGCCGGCCAGGCCCGCTTTGCTCCCCGAATACCCGGTCTCCCCGGCCACGCCGCCCAGGCCCGCGATGCTCGCTATGCCCACGATCCTTCCGCCGTCGGGGATCAGGGGCTCCAGCCCCCGTGTCAGCCGCACGGCCGAAGCCAGGTTCACGTCGATGATGGAGCGCCACTGCTCCGGCGTCATGTCGGCGACGTTTCGATCCAGGTGAATGCCGGCATTGTGAACCAGGATGTCCAGCTTCCCGAACTCCTTCTCCACCTCCTCGCGCAGGAAAGCCCCGGCCCGGGGCCATGTCACGTCGGCCACGAGGGGCATGCCGTCCACGCCGGCCGCGGCGGCGCGCAGCTGCTCGCGCGACTCCGGCCTGTCCACGAGCACGACCCTGGCGCCCTCCCTGTGCAGGCAGCCGGCGATTCCGGCGCCCATGCCGCGGGCAGCCCCCGTGACGAGGGCCACCTTGTCCTCGAGCGCGCGCACGGTGCGCTGCGGCCCGGCCGGCGGCGCGTCAGCGGAAAGCTCCCAGGTCTGTCCGGTGATAAACACGGACCGCCTGGAAGCAAGAAAGCGCATAAGCGGCTCGAGGAAGGCCTGCGCCGCCCCGGTTTCAGGCACGAGCACGAGGTTAGCCGTGATTCCCCTGGGGCCGATTTCCCGGGCAAAGGACCGTACGAATCCCTGCAGGATGCCGGTTATGGCGTGACGCGCGGGGTCCTGCTCGGCATCCGGGCAATCAGCCAGGATCAGCACCCTGCCGCTGCAAGAAATCTTCCCGACCCAGTTGTGGAAAAAGGAAAAGACACGGCCTGTCTCGCCGGGCTCTGACAAGCCCGTGGCGTCGAACACGCAGATGTCGACGGTTTCAACCGCAATCTCGCGCTTCCTGGGCATCCCGCCCGCGCCCGCCTCGTCCGGGCCCGATGGGTACGAAGAAAAATCCTCGCCTCGCGGAATGACCAGGCCCGACCCCGCGCGGGCGCACGCCCGGGCAGCCATGCCCGCCAGCCTTCCTCCCGGCCGGCCCACGACCGTCCAGCTCCCTGCGAGCGGCGTGCGGGTCTCGGGCTCCCGGTCGCGCTCAAGCTCGGGCGGTGTCAACGGCGGGATGTGCAGCCTGTCCAGCGTTTCCCGGGCCCCCGTGATCTTCAGCAGCCAGTCGAGCGGCTTCACGATGGTGACTCCTTGGCATCAGGGGCAGGGGCGACTTCAGTCGCCCGTCCGCAGGGAGGTTAAAGCCTCCCCTGCCCGGATCATGGCAGGAATGGCGGCCTATAGACTGATGTTACAGCCGCAGCCGCCGCTGACCGCGCTCACGCCCGTGTCGGCGTTCGTGTCATCGCCCCCGTCGGGGCCGACAATGCCGTCGGCGGCAGTGTCGCCTTCCTGGTCGGCCGCGGCGTCCGGCAGCGCGACATCGCCGGCCGGCTCACCCATGTCTTCGACCAGGTCCGCCGCATCCGGCGCGGGATCCGGGTCGGGCTCCGGCGCGACCTCGGGAGCGGCTTCTTCTTCCTCCGCTGCCTCTGCCTCGAACTCCAGCGTGGCCAGGCTGATGCCGGACTCGCCCCTGTCGCCGTAAAACAGGAAGAACTTGTTGCCTATCGCCGCCAGACGCGGCCTGTGCCTGCCCTCGCCGCCGTCCGTGTTGCGCCCCGTGTCCTGCTGCGCGCCCCACGTGCTTCCCCCGTCCTCGGAATAGTTCCACAGCAGGTCCGAGTCGCTTGCCCCCTGGCTTCCGTCGGACTTGAGCCCGACCGCGACGACGATCATTCCGTCGTCGGAAGCGGCCACGGCCGACAGGCCCGTGGAAAGATGCCAGGTTCCAAGGCCGCTGAAAATCTCTATGTCGCTGCCGTGCACCCTCGTCCCGCCGAAGGTGTAGCTGTTGTAATAAACCGTTTGCTCGGCGCCGTACGTCACATGGATGGTGTCCGTCCCATCCAGGACCATGTCCGGGAACCCCCTCCGGCCCGAGCCGCTGCTGTGCTCCTGCTTGCTGCCGTCCAGCTGGTCCCTCAGCCCGCTGCCGGCCTCGGCGTGCAGGAAATAAGCCCGGCCGTCCCCGTCTACCTTGCCCGAGACAAGGAATATCTTTCCATCGTCACCGCGCATGCGCGCGTCCGTGTCCGCGCGCCAGATCCCGCCGAGCCTGCCCAGGTCCGTGGCCGACCCGCTGCCCGCTTCCCACAGGTGCAGGTCTCCCCACACGTCACCGCCGACCTCTGAATAGAACATGGCCACGTGCCCGCCCTCGGCGCAGCCAACGCCCACAACGTAGTTGCGCGCCCACCTTTCGCCGAAGGTATAGTCCACGTCCCACGAGCCTTCCGGGCTGCGCTTCCTGTAGCGGATGTCGTGGCCGCTGCTCCAGTCCCCGCCGTGGCGCGTCACGATGTGCACGCTGCCGTCGCCGCACACCGCGATGGCGGGCGGAAAATCCATGCTCCCCTGTTTTTCATCGCCCTGGCTCTCTTCCGCGATCTTTGCGCCGTCGGCGTCGAACTGGTAGTACTTGCTCGAGACCAGGTGGATCGTGTCCCCGGGCCCGCGCGTTGCGTCGATCTGGCCGCCCTCGGCCACGGACCCGTGAAAGACCCACTCGCCGGGCTCGCCGCGGGCCGACGACGCCGCGATGAGCGAAAGCAGAGCGCACGACAGCAGCACGCCATGGAGCCCCGTCCATCTTCGAACATGCTTCATAGGCATCCTTCTCGCTAGATGAAAATGACAGTGGACAGCTGAAACCCGGTCATGTCGCTGTACGTGTAAGGCCCGCTTCCCACGGGAAAGCTCTCGACCGTGTAGGTGTCGGGGTCGATCTTGAGCGCCGCGTTGCCTCCCTGGGAAACAGCCCAGATGTAGCCGAAGAAATCAACGGCCACGCCCACGACTGCCTCGGGACCCACGTGGAACTGGTTGATGAGCGTCACCGTGTCCTCGTCCACCTCCACCACGTTCCCGGTCGTTTCCGCGGCCCACACCGACCCCTCGTTGTCAACGGCAATGCCCCGGTTGAACTGCGTGCCGAGCCGCAGCGTCTGGTTCGTTTCGCTGGCAGGGTCGAATCGGTTGACGCAGCCCATGCCCGCCGTCCATATCCTCCCCCTGGCGTCCACCGAGATCCCGTACCCGCAGGGAACGCTGTAAACGCTTGACGTCAGCGAGTCCATGTCCAGTTTCAAGATCCTGCACAGCATGACCGTGCACGTCATGGCCACCATCCAGTAGTTGCCCCGGCCGTCCATGGCCCCGCCGTAGGGGCTGAAGTTGATGTTCACGGCGTTTTCGATCACGCCGGTGTCGCCGTCGAGCTGGTACACGCTCTGATTGAAAATCGCGCCGATCCACACGCTGCCGCCTTCTCCGGTGTCCGGGTCCTCGGCGCCGTCCCAGGCCGTGGCCCTTGCGCCGATGGACGATGAGGCTCCCTCGTTGGGCAGCGCGGTGTTCCAGATCATGCACTCGTCCTCTCCCCACGGCTTCACGTCGTCCGGGCCCGTGGACGTGTCGATACTGTCATTGCCGTTGCGGTCGATGCAGTCGAGCCTGTCCGCGGCGAATTTGGTGACCGACGACGGGCCGGTGGAAGGGTCCCTGTTCGTGACCACCATGTCGCCGTGAAGGTTGACCGACGTGCGGGACGGGTCGCCCGATGCCCCCTGGGGGCTCGTGATGAAGCGGCTCATCTCTTCGCCCGTGATGGTGCACAATTTTGAAAGCGTGCCCTCGGCGCTGTTGGCGATCCAGATATAGGACATCTCCGGGCACCTGGGCGGCGGCCCGCCCGGGTCCTCGGTCACATCCGGGATGTCCGGCACATCGGCAAGAAGCTCGTCCCCGACCAGGTCCGCGGCTTCTTCGTCCACATTGTCGGGCAGCGTGTCGTAGGTATGGCCGTTATCCGTGCCGGACGAGCATGTAAGCAGCAGGAACGCAGGCAGGATCATGGCCAGGCTTGCGGCCAATCCACAGGGTTTAAATGTTTCTTTCATGATCAAACTCCTATTAGATCTATTTTCATATTAACCGACAGAAAATAACAATGCAATGAAAAAAGGGGTCAAGGTGTATTTACAATTCCAAGGGAGTTCCGGGGTCTGACCCCTTCGATTTCCCGGAATTGCAAATACACCTTGACCCCTTTTTTCATTCCACGTTTTATAGTACAAAGAAGCATTATGAATAAAGTCATTCTCCCCCTCCTGGCGGCCTTGCTGATCGCGGCCGCGGCAGCGCCGTCATGCGGGAAAAAACAGGCGGGCACGGAAAAGGGGCCCGGCGATGGCGGAAATTCGGCTTCCTTGAAGCCCGGCAATGACATCGCTGGTCTTCCAAACTTCGCAAAAGTTTCCGATGCCCTGTACCGCGGCGCCCAGCCGACCGCCGAG
>JBDRLK010000221.1:0-18861 GCA_043813155.1 Pseudomonadota bacterium
AGTGATCAACGCCACGGGTGTTGTCATCCACACCAACCTGGGCCGCGCTCCCCTGCCCGCCTCCTCGCTGGATTACCTGAAGGAGATTGCATCCGGGTTCAGCAACCTCGAATACAGCATCGAGAAAGGCAGGAGGGGTTCGCGCTACGACCACATCGAGTCGCTGCTGAGCGAAATGACGGGAGCCGAAGCCTCGCACGTGGTGAACAACAACGCGGCCGCGATGTTTCTTGCAACCACGGCGCTGGCCGGCGGCCGGGAAGTCATCATATCGCGGGGAGAGCTCATAGAAATCGGCGACGGGTTCCGGCTCCCCGACGTAATCCAGGACGGCGGGGCCCGCCTGGTGGAGGTCGGAGCGACCAACAGGACGAAGCTGATCGACTACGAGAAGGCCATCAACGAGAAAACGGCCATGATCGTCAAGGCTCACCAGAGCAATTTCTACATGGAGGGATTCGTCGAGGAAACCGGGCTGGAAGAGCTCGTCGAGCTCGGGCGGAAATATTCGGTTCCCGTGCTGTACGACCTGGGGAGCGGCGCGCTCGAGCTTCCCGAAAACCTCGGCCGCACTCGGGGGCCGGACATCCGCTGGGCCGTGGACAGGGGCGCCGATATCGTGGCCTGCAGCGGCGATAAGCTCCTCGGCGGCCCGCAGGCCGGCCTGCTTCTGGGCAAGAAGGACATCATCACGTTCCTGAGACGCCACCCCCTGACACGGGCGCTGCGTCCCTGCAAGCTGACCATTACGCTCCTGCATCACGTCCTGCTGCTGTACAGGCAGCAGCTGGCCGAGGAAATTCCAGTTTACGCCATGCTGGCGAAAACCGCCGATGCGCTGAAAGACGAGTCGGACAATCTCGCCGCCGGGCTCCGCCGACAATTGAAAAGCAGGGAGTGGTCCGTTGACGTGATACGGGATGAGTCCAGGGTCGGGGGCGGCGCGCTTCCAAGGGCTGTTCTCGATTCATGGGTCATTGCGCTGTCGCACAAGAAAATACCCGCAGAAAAAATGGAAGAAAAGCTGAGGCGCCGCAGCGTTCCCGTCATATGCAGGGTGAAGAACGACAAGGTAATCATCGACCTGCGCACCGTTTCCGGCAAGGATAAAACCGTTATTGTCGAAGCGCTGGCCGGCCTCACACCATGACGGACCCGGATGAAAAAGCGCCAGCCGGCAGCCCGGACCCGGTTCATATCAAAGTCGTCGACCTGAAGAAAACCTACGGGGACAACCGTGTTCTTCGCGGCATCAACCTGGACGTCATTCACGGCAGGATCAACGTCATCATGGGCGGCAGCGGCGCCGGGAAAACCGTCCTCATGAGGCAAATCATCGCCCTGGAACGGCCTGACAGCGGGCAGATCCTCGTTGACGGGGAGGACATCGTGGGCCTGTCGGACTACCAGCTCGGAATCGTAAGGAAGAAATTCGGCATGGTATTCCAGCTCGCTGCGCTCTTCGATTCCATGACGGTGTTCGACAACGTCGCCTTCCCGCTGCGTGAGCACACGAAGCTTTCGCGCGGTGAAATAAAGGAAAGAGTCCTCCAAAAGCTCGGTGTCCTGGGCCTGGAAGGCACGGGGGACCGCTACCCCGCCGACATCTCGGGGGGCATGAAGAAGCGCGTCGGCGTTGCAAGGGCTCTTATCCTGGAGCCCCAGATCCTGATTTACGACGAGCCGACCACGGGACTCGACCCGATAGCCGCCAGGAACGTCGACGAGCTCATCATTGAAACGGCGGAAAAATTCAATGTGACGAGCCTCGTCATCAGCCACGACATGACCACCACGTTCCATGTGGGTGATTTCATCTCACTGATCCACGATGGCATCATACGAATCAGCACAGTGCCGCATGAGGTCATATCCAGCACCGACAGTGAAGTCATGCGCTTCCTGAGCTCATCGGGCGTGAATGCGCGCAAGGTGCTCGAAGAAGCCCCGCGCCAGCCGCTTGCGGCCGGACGCAAGACCGGCCCGGGAGGCTAAAGCCTCCCCTACCCAACCGGGAGTTAGGAGAGGCACCAGGAGAGGCTCCGGCTGCGGGCTCGTGGACGGCGGTGGGGGCAGACGCGCCCGATCCCTGGAACGGTTTGCGAGGATGCCGCGATTCCGGATGAGATTAGCGTAAGGACGTGACAGGAGGGCTGTTAGCCGTTTGAGGAATTTACCGACACCTCTGCGAGCTTTCAGCAGGAGATGGTCTCGAGAATCAGAGGAGGCTCCGCGATGAGTGATGATCGCATCCTGGTCGAACGGAAGAAGATTCACACCCGTGCCTCACGGCGAGCACATAGAGCCACACCATGAGGGCAAGCCTGTAAAAGGAAACGACATAGGCCGCAAATTTGGGGCTACTGCACAGGTCCCTGTAACCCAAAAAGAAAATTGCCGCCGTGCATACCGGGACCGCGAGGACAAGCAGAGAAACGTGAAACGCTTCTCTCCGGGGCCTGTCCACGGCTATAATCGCCAACAGGGGTGCCGACCACAGAAAAAACTGCGGAGACAGGACCTTCGAGCCGAGAAATATGCCAATCACCATGGCCGCAGCGGCTCCCAGACGGCGGCGGTACGATACATCCACGCGTCTGATGCAAAGCAGGACCACCGGCAGCATGGTAAGAACGATCAAAGCGACGGTGGAAACGCCAAGCATCCACGGGGTGAGAGACGACAAGACCTGGTCCGCCCCGTACTTGTACGTGACTGTGACGGGCGTCAGCCCGAGCGATTCGAAAATAAACATCGGAAGGGCCCATACACTCTCTACCTGAATGCCTCGACTCGCATGATAGCCCAGGAAGCCAAGCACTGCGGGCCCCGCCCTAATAGCGAACGGCAGGACCGGCAGAAGGGCCCCGGCGGCAAAAGCGCCGAGGCACCGGACGGCGTCTCGCCTCGCCGCTCTCCAGGCTTCAACAAAGAAAAGAGGAAGCAGGAAGAGGGGCCAGAGCTTCACGGCGACGGCAATACCCAGGACAAAGGCGCCGACCGAGGGCCGCAGGAGAAGGGCCGCCAGGACCAGCGCCGCGACGACAATGTCGAATCTCCTGTGGATGAAAGGCGTCAATGCCGCGGCGGCCGCCACAAACAGGATTACGGCGCAAACCCGCCTGCCGACGGAATCCGGCCACAGTTTCCACCCGTGGGCGAGCACAAGCATCGCGGTGAACAGGAAAAACAGGCCCATCTCAACTGCAAAGGCCTTGCGAAATGCATTGTTGTCATTACCCGAGAAGAGGTAGGCGGCAGAGAAAATCAGCATGGAACCGGGCGGGTATTCCGGACTAAAATCGCGGTATGGCGCTTCGCCGCTCATCCAGCGATGTGAATACTCGCGATAACGTTTGCCGTCCGTGTCCCTGCCCAGACCCATGGCCGCGACCTGCGCAACCTGAATGACGACCACGGCCGTTGCCAATACCGCGACTTCAATAAGAAAACGGCGATTTAGAAAAAGTGATTTCCCCCCGGCGGATAACATCTATAGCGCCCTTGCTCCCTCCTTCTCAGCATGAACGCTGCGCCCGCGGCTGTCAAGGAAAATTTCCGGATGTCCGGACGTCCTTGAGCGTGGAAGGAGGCGGGAACGGGGGGATGAGGGGAAGCTTATAGGGCCACGAGGTTGAAGATTCCCAACCGGGAGGCTAAAGCCTCCCCTGCCCAACGGGGGTTGCTTCCCCTGCCCAACGGGGGTAGGGGCGACTTCAGTCGCCCATAAACCAACATCTTCCAATTGCACCTGATTGGAGTTATCGCCTTGACACGACATAAATTATGTTCTTAATTATACTATTATTCAACCGGGAGCAGTCCCTGCTGGTGGCGCCATGGAATCGACTCTAATGCTGTCCTGTACATACGAGCCGCTGAGAGTAATCTCGTGGAAAAGAGCGATTCGTCTGCTCACGCTAGGCAAGGTCGAGGTCCTCGAGGAATACGATGAAGACATCCGCACCGTGTCTTTCTCGATTAAAATGCCTTCCGTTGTGCGGCTGCTTCGATACTTCAGGTTCAGGAAGCTGCCCGTACGCTTCAGCAGGCAGAATGTTTACGCAAGGGACAACTTCAGCTGCCAGTACTGCGGCAAAAGGTTCCCCACGCCCGAGCTCACCTTCGACCATGTGGTCCCGAAAACGCTGGGCGGCAAAACCCAGTGGGATAATATCGTCACCTGCTGCATCCCCTGCAACGTGCGCAAGAGGGGAAAAACGCCGGCCGAGGCGGGGATGCGATTGAGGAAAAGCCCCAAAAGACCCAACTGGATCCCGAGAATAACATTAAGGATAAGCCTTTCCAGCGCCCCGCAGTGCTGGAGAGACTACCTGTACTGGAACGTGGAGATAGAGCCATAATGAAACACGAAGACCATCCCGAAACGGACGCGCTTGTAAGCCGCAGGCAATTTAACCTGAAGACCGCCGGGGTGATCGGCGGCGCCCTCATGGGCGTCACCCTTTCTTCGTGCAAGAAGAAGAAGAAGCCCGAGCCGGAGACAACACCGGAGCCCGCGAAAACCGAGCCGCCTCCCGAAACACGCACAAAGACGGAAACGGCCTTCACCTACCTGGAGGAAACGGAGACGACGTTCCCGCACTTCGAGGTCAGCGGAAAGCCGTACGACATCGGGTATGCGATAGGAAACAAATTCGCGGACAAGATCAGGAAGGGGTTCGAGCTCAGGCGAGCATGGTGGAACGACCTGAAAGAATTCGCCGATTCCCAGCCGGACTCGCTCTACGACACGTTTGTAGCGGCTGCGAAGAAACACACGCCGTCCGTCTATGAAGAGCTTCGGGGATGGGCCGAAGGCAGCGGCACTGCGCTGCGGGATCTCGTTATTCTCAACCTCAAGGCCGAATACGGGGCGCTGAAAGACATTGGCGGGGCCGAAACCTCCTCCAGGCAGCCCGGATGCAGCACGATCGTAATAAATGACGGGAAAAGAATCATTATCACCCACAATGAAGACGGCGATGATGCCTATCTCGAAAACATGTTCATGCTGGACGTGAAGCCCGAAGGGAAAACCTCCTTTTTCTGCGCTTCCTACCCGGGCATCCTCCCCGGCAACGCGCCCTGGGTCAACGACAAGGGCATCATCATGACGACCAATTTCATTTACACGAAGGAAGTCAGGAAGGGTGTGGGCAGGTATTTTCTCGACAGGCTCGCCATGGAAGCAAGCACGCTCGACGAGACGCTCGCGATCTGCAAGCATCCCGAAAGGGCCTACGCGTACCACCACGTCATCGGCTCCGCGGCCGACAAGCGCGTCATTTCGCTCGAAGTGACCCCGTCCAACCATGTGCAGCTGGATATTAACGGAGTTTTCATTCACACGAATCATCTCGTTGCCCCGTCCCTTGTTTCACAGCAGCAGGACACTGAGCATGTCGGCACCTCTTCCATGACGAGATGGGAAATACTGAGCAGGTGGAAGGAAAAGCACAAGGAAGCGCGAAACGTCACGGAGGAAGACATCCTTGCGGTTCTTACGAGCCACGAGGGCAAGCCCTACTCCCCCTGCCGCCACCCCGAAGGAGACATCAAGGGAGCCACACTTCTGACGGCGCTGTTCAACGTGGGGGAAAGGACAATGCAGGTTTACAAGAAGCAGCCCTGCCGCGACACATCCTACGAATACGCGTTCCCGACATGAAATGATGTGTTGCGACCGGCGGCTCCTGGAGGAGGTGGTGGTGGGCCTATACGCTATACGATACTTGATTTACCAGCCCTTGTCGATTTCATCCATGTCGACCTTGCCGATGCCCGGCTTTTCATCCCCGTCTTCCCCCTTTTTTTCGTCTTCCTTGTTCTCTTCGGGTTTGTCCGGTTCTTCCGGGGAGAAGGATGCGACGGGAATTTCGACGGGCGTCATTTTTGGCGATCTGCGTTCTTCCCCCGACCCGCCGGCCTCGATATCGCCCAGGTTCACCGGCGCGGGGGCTGCTTTTGAAATGCCTTCAACAATTTGGGCGATCTCGCCGGACACCTTCGCGGCTTCTTCTTCATCATTGCCGACCGCGCGGCTCCCGGACCCGGATGAAGGCGGAGGCGGGGGGATTGTATTTGAAATGCCCTCGATGAGCTCCGACGCCTTCTCGGCATCTGATTTCTTATGACCGGCCGAGTCCGCATCGGCCCTGCCGGGAGGAGCCGGCGGCAGCGTCTGTGAAATGCCCTCCACGAGGCTGGCGACCTTGTCCTCTTCCTTCTTCTCCCCCGTCTTTTCCGTTTCAGGCGGCGGGGGAGGGGTGGAGCCGCGTTTTGTTTTTGCTTTCAAAAACGGGCTGCCGCCGTTGAGCTTTTCATCGGGCGTAAGCATCGCGTAGCCGGTGACCGATATCTTTCGGCGGCGAGCAGTGTCTCCCGGCCTGGTGCCGCGCCTTGCCCGTTTATCCACTTTTGTTCTTTCAACCACTTCCTTCGTATAGCCCCCCTCAATCGCGTCCCTGACGCGCTCGAGATCGCGGATCATCGCCTTTGCGTTCTGGTATCGATTCTCCGGCTTTTTCTCCAGGGCATTGAAGATGATGGTGACCAGGTCGGAAGGGATTGTCCCCGACATTTCCCTCGGATCCGGCGGCGGCTTGGTAAGGATATCGACCAGAAGAGCGGCATAACTCTTGGCCCGAAACGGCAGCTTGCCTGCCAGCATCTCGTAGAGCAGGATACCTACCGAGTAGAGGTCGGCGCGATGGTCGACATCTTCGTTCCCCTCGGCCTGCTCCGGGGAGGCGTAATAGGGCGTTCCGTACATTTTCCCGGCCTCCGTGAGACGCCGGTCCATGTCCTCCGCCTTCACGAGGCGGCTGATCCCGAAATCGAGCAGTTTGACCAGCTCGAAGCCGCCCGTCTGTCTCGCCAGGAACACGTTCTCCGGCTTCAGGTCCCTGTGAACGATGTTGCTCGCGTGCACGGCGTGCAGGGCATCGAGAATCTGCAGCGTTATGTCGATGGCTCTCTCGGCGGGAATGACCCTGTCCTGCGACAGCGTCTGTCCCAGGCTCTCGCCTTCGAGATATTCCATGACGATGTAAGGCACCATCTCGTCGATGTATCCGAAATTGTAGATCTTGATAATGTTGGAATGGCCGATGGCCGCGGCGAACTTGGCCTCGTTCACGAACCTTTCCATGCATTCCTGATCTGAGCAGGTTTCGGGATTGAAGACTTTGATGGCTATCTTTCTGTCGATGTTCACCTGCTTGCCGCGATACACGACGCCCATGCCGCCTTCTCCGATCACGAATTCCACGAGGTATTTCTCTTCGAGCAGCCTTCCGGAATACTTGTGAACAAGGGAAAGGGCCCTGTCGGTCTCGGGGCATACGGCGATGCTGCGCGGGTGCAGCGTTCCGCAGTAGGGGCACGCGAAATCGCCTCTCCCGCCGGTTTCATTTGACGGCATGGACTATCATCCTTTCTTTCCGTCCGTCAGACACTATATGGGGCATGGGCCTCAGAATCTGCACTATCCAATTTGAATTATTATATGGTTATTTCCGGCCATTATCAAGAAAGTGGCGAACAGCGCGCCGCCCCCGGGACCTCCAGTTTTTGCCTGAAAGTAATATTCTGTAATATAATGTAATACCATGAGCACCGAACCAAGGCTTGCCCGCTTCTCCGAGATCCCTGTTTTCAGGACGGCCAGGATACGAAGCCTTTCATCCCCCGGAATATGGCTCGTGATAAAAAAATGCGAATTCATCAACGAAGGCACGATCGTCACTGAAAACGGGACAACGAGCTTCTACGGAAGCAGCATGATAACGCTGAAGGCGGAAAGCAGCGACGGAAAGAGGGAATTGGGCGAAAACAACCTCGATGAAATCCTCAAGCATATTCAATGCAACCCTCTGCTCAATCTGCAGCTCACAAGAATGGCCCGCCTCGAGGCCACGAGGAGAATCGGGTCCGCCTCGCTCGGAACCGCTTATTACACATTCAGCGCCAACAGGAAGGGCAGCACCATAGAAATCAACATCGACGTTGAAATCCACAACCTCGAGCAGGCAGCCAGTCGCTAGTCCATCGTTAGCGCACCCCCTCGAGCCTGATGATTGCCGGGCACATGAAAAACCTCAGGCTTGATCTTGCACAAATCCCTGATACTCATTACTATCACCTTATGGATTGAACGGCTGTTGCGGATTACAGCCGGGCAGACAGACGGAAGGATAAGCCATGAAATCAAAACTGCAGAGCCTCCTGGATCGATACAATAAAGCCAAATCAAAAAAAGACGGGGACCTCCTGAGCTACCAGATACAGGGTGAAATCACGACCATCCTGTCATCAACGATCGACAGTTACCGCGAGCACCTCAACGACATTGTAATGACGGTAGGCACGCTCATGCAGGCCGAGAGAGTCAGCCTCATGGTCAGGAAGGGAAAGTTCCTGGAGATCTCCGCTTCCCACGGCCTTCCCGAAAACGCCCTTGGGCGATCCTCCCTCCTCAGGGTCGGCTCGGGGATCGCCGGTAAGGTTGCCGAGTCCGGCGAGCCCATTTTCACGGGAGACCTTACGCGCGACAAAAACCTGAAGCAGGACTCCATCGGAGGCCCCGGTTTCAAGAGCAACGCCTTCATCTGCCTGCCCCTCAAGCACGAGGACAATGTGCTGGGCGTCATCAATGTGTCCAACCCGATTCACGGCTCGTCCTTTCGAAAACCCGAGTTCAACTTCCTGAAAAAGGTCGCCGACCAGATCGCCATTTTTCTGCACAAGTCAATGAAGTTCGAATCCATCCAGCGCTCCCCCCAGAAAGCCGTGGCCACGCTTCAGTCGAAGGACTCGGGCACGCACGTGGAAATAAAGAAAATCGACCAGCTGCCCAGGCCCACCGTCCCGGCAAAGACCATACCGCCGCCCCTGCCCCCCAGGGCAAAGAAGAAATTGATGAGCGGCTAGTTCTGTACCGACTCAGTATGGAATCCTTAACCCTTAACCCGTCGCCATGGTTTCAGTGCTCATCAATTAACAGATGATGAAAAGGATGGGGAAAAACGCCATGGAAGTACTCATGTCTTGGAAACCTGGAAATTCAAGCACTCAGGACTTGGCGAAAATCGCTGATCAGTTTATACACTGTCACAGCCATGGAAAACGAAAGAGATAGAGCAAAAGCGGCCCTGTGGGCTGCCGCCGCATCGGCCTGCTGCCTGTTCGCGGGCCCGGCCTTCGGTGACACGGTGGTTGTCGATGACGCGCTGGACTCAGACGACCGCTGCTCGGGCACGGTGGTCGGGATCGCGGGCGATCAGGGCTTCATCGACGGCGTGGGATGGGAGCAGAGGAACAGTGACGCCAGGATCGAGTATGATTTCGGGCCCGAGGGCATGGACCGGGGCGTGATCGAGCTTGACGTCGCGAATTTCGACCCCACGACGCAGATGGTGGGCATGACGGGAACCGACGACTATCACAACCTCCTCTCATTTTACGAGGGCCCGGGCAAGCAGCACCATCAATGCTACGACAATCTCGAGTCCTGCATGGAGATCCAGGTCGTGGGCCGGGATGAGTCGTCCACCAACAGGGCGCATCGCGTCAAGTACCTGATCACCACGTGGAACGCGGGCTGCGACGGGCCGCCTGGACACTGCAACGGCATGTACACCCAGCCGAGCTCGGGCTTTGACTGGGACCTTTCGAAAACCTACAGGTTCAGGCTCGAGTGGAGCCTTGGGCACGGCAGGATGACGGTCACGGAGCTGCCGGACAACAGGCACAGCGTGGAGTACGACCTGTGGTGGGACCCCGAAGCGCCCGAGTGCACGCTCAACCTGCGCTACTTCTTTATCGGCAGGGACGAGGGGAATTACGGCAAGCCCGTCGTCGGTCCCGTCTGGTCCAACCTGAAGGTGACGAGCCTCGACGACTCCGCCTACTGCGGCAACGGGTCTCAAGAAGGATCGGAGGAGTGTGACAGGTCGGTCCCCGGGGGAACGAGCTGCGAAACCTACGGGTTTTATTCGGGCGACCTTGCCTGCGATTTCTGTGACTGCGCGATCATCACGGACGGGTGCAGCGGTTACTGCGGCGATTCCGAATGCCAGGCCGCGTACGAGGGCTGTGCGTCCTGCCCCGAAGACTGCGGGGAATGCGAAGACGCGCAAATCGAGGAGCCCGCGGCGGACGTGCCCGATGATGCTCTTGGGCCCGACGCGGCCGGGGACGCTGCGCTCGACGGCGATGCTCCCGATGGGCCGGAAGACGGGGCCCTGGACCCCGGAGGCGATGACGGTCCGGGGACGGGCTATGAAGCGGAAGGCGGATGCGGATGCGCCATGGCCGCATAGGCGCCCCGATCATCCCTCCCCAGGCCTCCTGATGGCGATGCGCAGGTTCTCCTCCTTCCGGGGACTCGGGTTTTTCTGCGTCCCGCCCCGGGCTTGCAGGAGGAGGCTTTTAGTCCACTGTTTTATCCTCTAGTTTGGTTGAGAATTTCTGCTGACGGGACTACAGCTACACGGCAGCCGGCATTTCGCCTCCACTATGAGCAAAGATATTCCAGGCAGGTGCTCCAGTAGCAGTCCAGCTGCGTGTCGCAGGTCGTCCGGTCCGTGCAGGTGGCGCAGGCCTCGTGGACCCCGTCGCAGCCCGCGCGCCACTCACACTCACATACTTCACACAGGTCCGCCCCTAAGTACAGCGCCCCGCAAGTTAGGGACCAGTCTCGTAGCGAGGGCGTGATTGCCGAGCCGGATCGCGAGCGCGCCCGCAGCGCCCGATGGAGGCGTAGCAGGGCTACATCGACGAGGGCGCGAGGACGTAAGCCGCGAGGCGGCCGGCAGGCGCGGCCGCAGTAGTGAGTGGTCCCTTACTTGCGGGGCGCTGTACTAAGCGCGTGCAGTTTACGCGGCCGGATCCGCTGCAGCTTACGAGGGACCAGGTGCAGCCGCAGTCATAGCATGTGCTCGAGCCTACTTCCAGATCGTAGCAGAATGGTCCCGTGCCCTCCACGCAATAGTTTTCGCCCGTGCCGAAACACCCGATCTGGCCGTTGCAGCTGTCACCGGGGACGTCCCTGCACGGCCTGGCAATGCCCTTGCAGCCCTCTATGCACTGGGCGTTTGAGCAGCAGTCCCCGCCCATCCGGCACCGTGCGCTGCAGCAGATCCCGCCCGGGCAGGGAGAAAGATCGGGCATGTTGGACGTCATGCTCGAGGGCCGCAGCGTGGGCATGACCGACGGGCTGATCGCCGACTCATTTACGGGATTCGGCTCCAGGCACGTGTACAGGTTCTGATGTGGTTCAAAGGATGCAGGCAAACTCCGCCGGGCCAACATATATTTCAGGTTTTTTTATTCCTGCGGTATAATAGCAGGAGGAGATTCAGAGGAAATAATGAATCCGCATGAGACCATGGAGTGGAAGAACAGGGCCATGCACTGCCTCCACAGGGGAATCATCGGGATCGCCGCGGCCCTGTGCCTTGCGGCCGGTTTCGGGGCCTGCGCTCTCGATAGCAAGGGACGCATGGCCTGGGACGCCGGACCGGACGACCCCCGGACCGACGAAGGGAACATCGAGGCAACCGCGGAGGACAGGCCGGAAGACACAGGCGACGGCGCTGCGGAAGAAGGTTACGACCGGGAAGAGGAGACGGCCCTCGACGCGGAGCCTTGCGAAGCTTCCGATGCCTTCACTGAGGCGGAAATCGACGCGCCTGAGGATGTCAGCCCGGAAGAGCAGGCCGACTTGACTGAGGCGGACGCGGAAGAGCTTCCCGCCGAGTGCGGCGGCGTCATGGTGGGCGGCTACTGCTGGTACGTGAGCGGAATGGATGAAAGCTGCACCGCGGTGTGCGCCACCCAGGGCGGATGCAATCTGGCGGGCACCCGCGACTACGCCGGCTCGAGCGGCACGGATGCTCAGTGCGTCGCGGTCCTTGAGGCCCTCGGCTACGGCGCATACCCGCACCAGGGCAGCAGCAACAACGATCTCGGGTGTCATTTCGCCTGGTTGTCATACACCTACTGGTCGACGGAGCATGAGACGACGTGCGAGGCTTTGCCTTTCATCGGGGAAAGCGACCCATGTGTGCTGCGCATGTGTGCTTGTGAGCGGTAAAGGAAATGAACATCATGTGACATGGCCTTGCATCGGGGCCTATCTGCGAGCCCTTGCCGTCGACTGAGAATCGGCCCGGAAGCGGGGCCAGGAGGTATCGGCAAGCGGGGCGCCGGCGGCCTGGATGGCATAGATCGTGTCATAGGTCGCGATGAAGAGGACGCCTTCATCGGAGAGATCCGGCACGGATTCGACGATCTCCGGGGAGCCGACAGGGTTGCTCCACCGCTCCTTTCCCCCGGGGTCGAAAGCCATGATGGTGCCGTGATAGGTGACGAAATACACGATGCCGCATGCGTCTACCAGGGGGTGGTTCAGGGAGTTGTCATTGATGGGCTGCTCGCGATAAACCTCCCCGCCGGGTCCCAGCCATCGAACAACGGCATCCATGTTGTCGCCCACGAGCACGATGCTCCGGTCGGGCGCTACAGTGGCTTCCTGAAAGCTCCCGAGCGTGCTGGAGTACAGGAGCTCTCCGCGTGGCCCGACGCGGGTAAAGGGATAGGTGGCCACGGCGGCGCCGAAAGCATCGACGGAGAGCCAGGGACGCCCCCAGTCGAGTACCTCGACGCGGAACCTTTCGTTCCCATCGCGCTCGATGCCGAGAATGTACCCGGGGCTGCTCTCCTGGCCGCCGTTGCTTGCATAGATCAGCCCGTCGGCGGCAACGGCCAGCTCTCCTATCCGAATATCGTAAACCCTGCTCCATGCCTTTTCGCCCGAATCGGCAACGTAGGCCCCCAGCATGGGAGGGCCGCTGGACAGGCTGACGCTTGCAACGATCACAAGATTATCGAGGCCGAGCGCCGTTGAATCTATGTAGCCGCCGGTATCCACGCTCCAGATCTGCTCGCCGGAGCCCGCGTCGAGCCCGATCAGCCGGTCGTACTGAGCCGTCACGACGACACCGTCAGCAACCAATGACTCCAGCTGGCCGAGATTCCCATACAGGTAAGCGGGGACGGACCAGACCACCGACCCGCCCTGCGTCAGGCGTTCCACTCTGGAGGCGGAAAGCACGATGAGATCCCCACCGGGCTCATGGAGGACGGCCGTTCCATGATCCGGCGGATCGAGAGGCCTCGTCCAGAGTATCGAGCCCTCCTGCGGCCGCAGCGGTGACAGGCACAGCCCGTCGTCACAATAGGACGGCGAGGGGCAGCGCTCGCTGAGAACGCAGGGTGTGCCATCGGGCAGCGGCGTGTACATGCACACGCCATCGACGCATTCGTCGTCCGTGCAGGGGTTGTCGTCATCGCAGTCAGCGGTGCATTCGGGCGGCTCCGAGTCGACCTGAAGAATATCGTCCGACGGCACGTCGACGAGGACCTGATCGACCTGCGTATCCTGCGCGTCTCCTGCGAGGAGGGTCGAGCCTGAACAATCGCAGAGCCGGACAGCCCATAGAAGAAGGGCGAATGTTCTCATGGAGCGGCTTTTAAATCCCCGGCGTCGAATCCTCAAGGCTATCGGGCGGAAAAACGGATTTATGGACGCAGGGAGGGGCTCTGAGGGGGAGCCGAGTTCACCCTGGGGGCAGTTTCCGGGTATTCCCACGGCTAAATGGGCACGCAGCCGGTTCCGTTGTAACATTTTCCCTCCCCACAGACGCACGCCTGGATCTCATGGCTGTAATCCGGTGCACAGCCGCATGGTCCGGTCACACACAGATCAGGGAAATCGTCCGTTGAGAGGCAGCACAGCATGGTGTCCACTGCCCCGCCGGAGTCGAGACATGCCTTCTCGGGGTCGACTTCCCCATGATTGTCCGTGATAACCTCCTGGACCTCTTCTTCGGCTTCAAGAGGTACGTCCCGGGAGTCCTCTTCCATTGCGTCTTCCGCCGGACCATCCTCTATAGGTGCATCCTCCACGGACAGGTCCTCTGCCGGCAAATCTTCGGCCGGCGGATCCTCCGCCGGTACATCCTCCGTCGGCAGGTCCTCCGCCGGTACATCCCCGTCTGGGATTATTTCTTCTGCCGCCTCCCGGTCGTCCACGGCATCGGCAGCGTCGGCATCAGCCCTGTCGCCGTTTCCGTCCCCACAGCCGAAAGCGATAAAAGCAAATGCCAGGCCGAGCAATGCCGTTTTCTTCACGCCGCACCTCCATGATTCAACAATTAAAATTTGGAAGCTCCCCGATTCTAAAAGACCTTGTGTACAGCACGACCCGCTCGATGCAGGTGGAGAGAGGGGCGGACTTCTCCGTCGCTTTCAACCGGAGGACCCTTGCAGGATGCTTCTCAGTCATCGGTGCCGCTTCCGCTACAGAGCACATCGCCCGTGCAGCTCCACCATGTGCGGTCATCGCCTGCCGGCATAATGCACTCGCACCGCACCTCGTCGCACAGCAGCGTGGCGGCATAGGAGCAGCTCAAGTCCTGGAACTCGCAGGGCGTGTAGGGCTCGGGCGAATCGGGGCATCGGTTGTTTTTGGAATCAAAGTCACAGCCCGCAATCGTGGACAGAGCCAGAAGGGCTGCAATGAGAAGAAATATTCCCCGCCGATTTCCTGAAATTCCACTCATGGTTTAGCCTTTCCCCAAGTAAATTCAGACGTAAGTGTCGTCATTAGGTTCTGAGAAATTTAAAACTCGATCCTGCATTAAATAATGCCCCCAGTCCACGTCGAAGTCAACAAAAAAGGAAGCAGCGAAAGTCGCTGCCCTCACCTCGCGATACAAGCCTGGTTACCGGCGCACGGCTGTATGGAAGCCCGGGACGCGGCCGGGCTGCTGCCGAGCGCAAATGAGCGGGATGTCATTTTGACCGAAATAGCCGACGCCTGTGCTGCGACCGCGCAATTCAATGCGGCACTCAAAATAATAAAGGAAATCGAAGAGCCGATGGTCGTCGCCGTTGCCTTGGCAAGGGTCGACCGCTGGAAGATGATGATCGCCGGTGTATATTAATGCCATGCCCGCGGCGTTAACGTCCAAACCCCTGTGCGCCAACGTCGAGGGCTTTTGGCCCGCACGCCGCTCCAGCGCAATTAGCCCGACCCCCCTTTTTGCCAACAGCATCCCTCCCACCCATGCACTGAACCGCCCCGGGTTCTCCGGAGACCCGGTTGGTTGAGTCACGCCGCTCTCCCAGATGCGGTGTGACTTCGATAGTACACCTTCTCATAATCCGATGGGGTTGTCCATCCAATCGGCTCGAGAAGCCGCTTGTTGTTGAACCAATAGACCCACTCGAGGGTGGCGAATTCAACGGTCTCGATACTACGCCAGGGGCCGCGGCGACGGATGGCCTCGGTCTTGTACAGGCCGTTGATCGTCTCGGCGAGGGCGTTGTCGTAGGCGTCGACGGCGCCCGTTTTTCAGCCTGAAGCGTGTTTCAATTATTTTTACCCCCATGGGATGTTTCCTCTCGACGGTATGTCAAGGGCATGTCAAGAGACCTGCAGTCTAATTCCATCCCTCGACAGGGCCTTTCGAACCTTCACCACCCGCGAAATTACGCATGAATCGACCGTCGGATTCCGTCGGAGATCTTTTCAAACAAGGTGGATAGAATAATGTCGAGGCACAGCGAAAAAACCGGGCGTAAATTTTACAGAGCGTGACACTATAGTGACACCAGGCGGGAGTGGGAAGTGCAACTAGCGGATATTAAAGCGGATCCTCGTGCCCCCAACGGGATTCGAACCCGTGCTGCCGGCTTGAAAGGCCAGTGTCCTAACCGTTAGACGATGGGGACTTGAAAAGCCACAGATATATAAATAACTTATCTTATTTTGTCAATGCATTCAAGTTTCTGATCCGGGTCAGGGTCTTGTGCACTGGGGCGGGTCTTTCTTGAGCGAGCAGACCAATTCTTCTCTGCAGTCGTCATTTTTCTTGCACTTGTATCCCGCGGCGCCCGGGTGCCTGCAGCGCATGTCGTAATCGTTGCAAATGAATTCCGACTGGCAGTCGGCGTCAATAGCGCATTTGTAGCCCTGTCCGCCGCAGCGGATATTGTCCCCGGGCTTTCTGCAGTAACTGCCGCAAGGCGATTTGCCCTTGCAGTCGAGACCTTTGGCGCATCCCGAGCTCTTGGAGCACTTTTCCCATTCCGTGCCGCCGCATTGGGGAGGGCTGTACGCGTCGTTGCAGATGAGCCCGCTGACGCAGTTGCCCTTGTCACCGCACACATCCCCCTTGCCGCCGACGGGCTTGCACACGGGGGTGCTGTGCCCGTAATTGCACACAAGGCCGGGGGCGCAGTAATTCTCGGCCTTGCCGGGCGATTTGCACTTATCGCCCTCCTTGCCCGGTCTGCAGACGGAAGGACTGTAATTGGGGTTGCAGAAGAGCCCCTCTGCGCAGACATACCCTTCACCGCACAGATCCCCCTTCTTGCTCTCCGCGGGCTTGCACACGGCGGGGCTGTACAGCTTATTGCAGACGAGCCCTTCCATGCACTCTTCGTTATAGGCACAGGGCTCCCCGCTCTTTGCCTTGGATGCCGTGCAGATTGGGGGATCAAAGCTGAACCTGCAAATCAGGCCGCCCGAGCAATCGTCAGGGTTGCCGCAGACATCGCCCTTCTTGCCCGGCGGCCTGCACCTGGGGGGCGAAAATCCGTTGTTGCACTTGTATCCCGCTGCGCAGTCATCATCGTCGGCGCACTGCTCCGTGCTTTTGCCCGGCGGCCTGCACTCGGCAGGCACATAGCCGTCGTTGCAAACCAGCCCGGAGCCGCATTCATTGTCCGTCTTGCACCTGCCGCCCGTTTTGCTCAGCGGTTTGCACAACGGCTGAAAATACCCCAGGTTGCAAATCAGGCCCGAAGCGCAGTCCTCATCCGCCATGCACTTCTCACCGTCTTTCTGGGCCGGAAGACACTTGGGGATCCTTTGCCCCCTGTTGCACGTAAGGCCTTCGGAGCACTCGCTCGTCGTTTTACATTCCTGGCCTTCCATTGCCCCCGAAGCCTGGCAGATGGCGGGATGAAAGCTGTGCCTGCACACAAGACCCCTGATGCAGCTACCGTCGTCATCGCACCTTTCCCCCTTTCTGCCCGGAAGCCTGCACACGGGAGGGTCGTATCCGCTGTTGCATTTAAACGCCTGGAGGCATTGATCCTTCGTTGTGCATCGATCCCACTCATTGCCTTTTTCCGGTTTGCAGATCCTGGGCTCGTACATGGCGCTGCAGACCAGGTGACCCTTGCAATCCCTTTTTTCACTGCACCTGTCCCCATCCTCGCCGGGAGCCTTGCAGGCCGGGGGATCGTGGCCCACGTTGCAGAAGAAACCTTCGCCGCATTCCCCGTCCTCTTTGCACCGGTCCTCATCCCCGCCCTTCCGGGGCTTGCATTGTCCCGGCTCGTAGTGAGGATTGCAGATGAGGCCGGCCAGGCAATCCTCGGGCTCGAGGCACCTGGTCCCATTGTTTCCCGGAACCTGGCACTGCGGCGGTGCAAAGCCGTCGTTACAGACCAACCCTTCGGAGCACTCGCCGTCGGTCGAGCATTGGCCGCCTTCCCCTTTCCGGCAGCCTGGCAGCAGGAAGGCCATGATCAGGATTGCCGTTGTTCTTTTCAGCCGCATCGATTCCATGGTAAAGCGCACTTTCCCTGCCCCTTCCTGCCCCTGGTCCATGTAATTATAAACATTTTCAGGGTGTTTTTTCCAGAAACTGGCGCCTGAAAAAATAGCTCAGAGCGATAGTACAGTTAGTACTGGAATTCGATGATCATCATGGCGCTGACCGCCGCCTGCTGCAGCGGCTTCCAGTACACGCCCGTGGCAATGAGCACCGCCGCCACCATCAGCGCAACGACAGCGGCTGCAACAGGCGGACGCACCGCTGCGGGCGCAGCGGTGCTCGTTTCCGGGCCGGGCTTGAAATACATGCCATGGATGATCCTTCCGTAGGTTACAGCCGACAGCACGCTCGCCGCGATCCCGATGGCGGCGACAATGTGAAACAGGGGTTTTGAATGGCCGAGAAGGGCCTGGAAAAGAAGGTACTTGGCCATGAAGCCCCCGGTGACCGGGACTCCGGTCAGCGACAGGAGGATGACCGTCATGCTGCCCGCCAGAACGGGCGATCGCCCGTGCAGGCCGCTGAGGACATCGAGACCCGCTCCCGGCGACCGGCCCCCCGCGGCCCCGAAAATGAAAAAGGCTCCAAAGGTCATGACCGCATAGATACCCAGGTAGACCATGACCGGCTCGATGCCCTGCCTGCCGCACAGCGAAACGCCCATCAAAAGAAGCCCTGTGTGGGCCACGCAGCTGCACGCCATAAATTTGCGAAAATCCTTCTCAAAAAAAGCTTTCCACGTGCCGGCAAGCACCGTCAAGACAGCCACCGTGGAAATGATTGCGATCAGTGGAAAATTCTCCTCATATTCCCTGGAATGACGAATAAACAATATCCACAGGATCCTCAGCGCTGCTGCAAAAGCTCCTGTTTTCATGAAAGCGGAAAGAAAAGAGGCGAACGGAATCCTGATCGATGCATGGGTCCTGCATGTCCAGCCGTGAAAAGGAAACGCCTCCATTCGAAGAAGCATGCCCGAGAACAGAAGACCGATGGCCACGACGTATCCCGCCTTTGCCGTTATCGGTACCGAGCCTCTTTCAGCGTGCAGTACCTCCTGGAGCCTGCCCGCTATCTCCCACAGGTCGGTCGACCCGACGGTCCCGAATAAAAAAGCCGCTCCGAGGATCGTGAGCACCGACGTTAAAACCCCTGCCTTCACGAGACCGGCGAGACTGCCCGAACAGCCTTCCTGTTCCCTGCTCGAGGCAGCGGCAAACAC
>JBDRLK010000222.1:0-6097 GCA_043813155.1 Pseudomonadota bacterium
CCCCCCGCACTACCCGGTTCTACACTACTTTTCCACTTTTTTTTCCGCCGGTTTATCTTCATCGGCCTCCGGGGCCTTGGCGGCCTTCGCGGCCTTGGCCGCGGCGCGCGCCGCCTTGCGCTCCTCCTTGAGTGCGGTCGAGCGCTTGTCCCAGTCCTCGCGCTTTTCCGGTTTGGCTGCCCAGTCCAGGGGATCATAGAATCGCGTGTCAAGGAGCGAGCCCGACTGGCAGACCAGCGCTGTTTCTTCCGGGAACCTGTCGTCTTCCTTGATGTCGTCCCGGACCACGGCAAGGGCGCCGTCCATCGTTATGTGCTTGCACTCCTTTGTGCACAGCTTGCAGCCCGTGCAGCCCACGGAGCAGAATTTCTTCACTTCCTTGGCCGTGAGCTTCGTGCTGCAGAGCACGAAAACCTGCTGCCACCTGGGGACGAGCTTGATAATTCCCTTGGGGCATGCATCAACGCATTTTGCGCAGCCCGTGCATTTTTCCCTGTCCACAACGGCCAGACCTTTGTCCGTGACGTGGATGGCGTCGAAAACGCATATCGCCTGGCAGTCGCCGTACCCCAGGCAGCCGTTGGGGCAGAGCTTCTGGCCGCCGGCCATGGCCGCGGCCGAGACGCAGGTTGCGATCCCTTCGTACACGTATTTTTCCTTCGCCTTGTCGCTGCCGCCCGCGCAGAGCACCATGGCTGTTTTCGGCTCCATCCCCACGGCTTCGAGCCCCATGATCGTGGCGATCTGGCCCACGCAGTCGGCTCCGCCGGGGGCGCAGCCCGTCATTTCCGCCTTGCCCCTGGCCAGGGCCTCGGCAAAGCCCGAGCAGCCGGGAAAACCGCAGCCGCCGCAGTTGGCGCCGGGCAGGGCGTCGGTGATCTTCTCGATTCTTTCGTCGATGGGGGGAGCTATGAACCTGAAGGCCACGACCAGGGCGGACCCTGCCACCAGTCCCATGGTCCCCAGTATGATTATGGCCATCAGCATTGCTTCACTGTTTACAGCTTTACGATCCCCGCAAATCCCATGAACGCCATGGACAGAATCCCTGCCGTTATCAGGGCGATCGCCGCTCCCCTCAGGGACGGGGGAATGTCCGCAAGCTCGAGCCGCTCCCTGATGCCGGAGAAAATCATGAGGGCCATGCCGAAGCCCAGGGCCGAAGCAAATCCGCTGATCAGGGCGTAGCCGAACGTGTATTCTTTCTGTACGTTGAGCACGGCCACGCCGAGCACGGCGCAGTTCGTTGTGATCAGGGGAAGATAGATGCCCAATCCCTTGTAGAGGGTCGGCGAAAGCCTCATGATCACGGTTTCCGTGAACTGCACGAGGGCTGCAATGACGAGAATGAACACGATGGTTTTCAGGTACTCCAGGCCGTTGGGCACCAGCACGTGCAGGTACAAAAGCGCCGTTGCGATCGAAGCCAGGGTCATGACGAAGAGCACGGCCATGCTCATGCCGAAGGCTGTGGACAGCTTTTTACTGACCCCGAGGAACGGACATATGCCAAGAAATTTAGTGAGTACGAAGTTTTCCGTTAGGATGGCGGAAACAACTATGGCGGCAATCGATACTTCCATGAAATCAACCCTTCATGGCATGACCCCCTTCCACATCGAGTTGTTCATTGAGTATTTAATTAAAGCATATTTTTTTGTCAATTCTTAAGATTATATAGGGTGGTGCCCCGCGCCCTCTGGCGCGCTCATGCGTCGATTGTAGCTGCACGCCCTCGGCGTGCCTTTTTTGCCGGGATAGCTTCTACATCAGCTTCTTGATGTGCTCGCGCGCGATCTGGGACCAGGATGAGTCTTCCTCCAGCTCGAGGAATTTCATGAAATTTCCCACCGCTTCCTTCTTTCGCCCTTCTTTTTCCAGGGCCAGCGCCATGTTGAAATAGACGTCGGCGAACTCCGGGTCGAGCTCATGGGCTTTCTTTAGATACACCATGGCAAGGTCGGATCTGCCGGTTTTGAGCTTCATGCAGCCAAGATTATAGTGTGGCTGTGGCAGGCAGGGATCGATGCGTATGGCCCTCTTGTAAAACTCCTCGGCCATTTTTATCTGGTTCTGCCGGAATTTAATGTTGCCCAGGTTCGTCAGGGCGGGAGCCAGGTTGGGCTCCAGCTCCAGGGCCTTGTGGTAGGCGGTTTCAGCTGCTTCCCACGTGGAAGGGTCGGAGGCGTCCTCGATGGTGACGCCTTCCAGAAACCAGTCATACCCTGTTTTTCCTCTGTCCTTGGCGCTGCGGACGCCTGAGATAACGGCTTCCTTGATTTCCTTGACAACGGATGAGACCGAAAAATCGATCAGGATCTGGCCGGATTCGACTTCCACGTCCTTGCCTTCCCGCTCGATCACGAGCCTGCGGTCGTTCCCGCAGACCTTCATTCTCGTGAGAGGTTTTTCAGCGTCGGGGATCTGCTCGCATAGCTTTCTGATGGCCTTCTTGATCCCGGCCGCCTTGCAGCCCCTGTCAATGAGCTCCTTGGCAGCCCGGACGGCAATCAGGTTCTCGAAGGTATAGAATTTTTCCCTGCCGTATTTTCTGGAAGGGGTAACGAGCCCGCACCTCTCCCACCACTTGAGCTTGCCTTCGGGAATCCCAAGCAGCTGGGCCACCTGCTTGCGGTTGTATAGATCAACCAGGCTGCGGTGCTCTCCCTGCAAGTGAAAGCCTCCTCCGCTGACGTGTGAAGAAGAGAGGTGCCTGCGCTCCACGCACAGGCGCTCATCGTCCCGGCAGTCCTTCCCGCAACTCTTCCCTCCGCCCTTATCGTCCTCTCCCTCTTTGCTGCCGAAGGCAATATATATAATATTCGAACTCACTTTACCACTCTTAATCCAATATAACATACCACCCCCATGCAAAGTCAAAAAACCGCCCCCCCCTTAAACTGTCTGGTTATTTTCCGGCATATTTTTCGAGGATGTTTGCCAGCGCGGCGTCCGTGTCGGTAGGTTTGCAGTCGTGCACGCTGAAATACATGGGCCTGTTTGCTGATTCAATTCCTTTGACGTAGTAATAGTATGAACGGGCGAGATCTTCCTTCCAGCCGGCCCCGGTCATTTTTTTCCACACCTTTTCCGCCTCCTTATCCTTGAGGTACCGGCCTTTTTTGTCTCTTAGATGGTAGCTGAGCCGGCTCTTGAAATAATCGTTCGAAAGCTGGTGCGGAACATCCGGAAAATTCAAATCCGCGAATCCCACCGACGGATAGCCGGCCTCGACGGCTGCGCTGAAAAGAGATTTTATATCGCATGAAGGCAGCTCATCGACAAACTTCAGGTCCTTGATATGGGATACGTCCAGATCGCCGATATTGGAGGCCATGATGTTGTCCGCGATATTTATGGTCAGCACGGCATTCTTGGCCGCGTTTTCTCCGGGCAGAACCTTTTTGAACATTCTCGTGTTATAGAAGGTGAACATCATGGACGAATCGTTCTCCTCCCCCACATTAATGGTGCCGTCGGTCTTGACCTTGTAGAACCTCATTTCGCCGGCCCGGATCTTGCCCTTCCAGTTTTTCTTCACCATGGCCATGATGTTCTTCGCCGTGGCCAGCGGGTCCGCGCTCTCCCACGAGGGCGCCACGGCCGAAGGGCTGATAATGTCCGCCCCGTTGCCGTACACCGCGTGGCCGCTCAGGGCGTTTTCCATGCCGCCCGAGGTCTTGAAGTAGGACAACAGGGCGCTGCCCCCTCCGATCAGGGGCACGAGGAAAATGAAAATAAAGGGAAGGAAGCGCGCTTTCGACGGCTTCACGCCGGCGTTCCGGCCGAAAGGCGTCTGGGGAAAATGCTGGTGCGGCATGTGCGGCGGCGTGCCCGGTGGAACATGAGGGGGCGTGTAATGCGGGGGAGGGTATTGCTGCTGAAAAAGCTGCGGCTGTTGCAGCGTGGGAGGCGGGGCGATCATTTTCCACAGCTTTTCCGGAACAGCGTTCTCTGCGCCGCAAAAATCACAATTGACGACTCTCTTGTCTCCGGTCAGGGGAAGCCTGGCTCCGCAGGTGCCGCAGTTGAACTCCTCGCCATAGACTTTTGCCGGCGGCGGCCGGCCGCCGGGAGGAGGATTTTTCGGTGTAATCATGCCTTGTTGTTATATCAGTTTTTCCATGCAACGTCACGAGGTTTTCTGGTAGAAGGGGCCGGGCCCCATGCCTGTCCCCTTTTACTTGTTGACATAAATCCCGGGTTCTTCATATTATTTACGCGGGGTTGAAGCAGGCATTGCGGCAATGATAATCGAGCTCACAATAAACGGCCTTAAGGTTTCTGCGCGCAAAGGCGAGTATCTTCTCGATGTTGCGAGGCGAAGCGGGTTTGATATCCCCACGCTTTGCCATCACGAGGCCGTTTCTTCCGCAGGCGCGTGCCGGCTCTGCCTGGTCCAGATCGAAAATACCGGCCGCACAAAAATCGCCACGTCCTGCAATTATCCCGTGTCGGGCGGCGAGAACGTACAAACGGACAACGCCAGGATAAAACGGCTTCGCAAAACAGTACTGGAGCTCCTGCTGCCCCTGGCGCCGGAGTCAACAACCCTGCGCAGGCTCGCCCGCGCCCATGGGTTGCGCAAAAGCCGCTTCCAGGCCGCCGCGACCCGCACGGACTGCATCCTGTGCGGCCTGTGCGTGCGCGCGTGCAAAGAGCTGGCCGGGGCAAACGCCATTGACTTTTCATCGCGCGGCTCGAAGAAGATGCTCTCCGCGCCCTATGGCGAGGAAACAGGCGCCTGCATAGCATGCGGAGCGTGCAGCGAAATGTGCCCGGTCGACTCCATTACCATGGAAACGCTCGCGCTCATGCGGCTGCGCGAAAAACGAGGAAGCGAGCGCCGCTGCCGCTACCATTTCATGGGCCTGGCGCCGTCCGCGCTGTGCCCCATGAACTACGACTGCGCCCATTGCGAGATCGACCAGCAGATGCGCAATTTTTACGGAGGCCACCCGCTGATCATGGCAGCCTTGAAGCTGAAAAAGCAGGAAGGGGGACGGAAAAAAGAATGAGCCTTTCAGGCCATAGCGGCAGCAACAGGCTGTTTCCATCTCCCGCGATTGCGCCATGCCGCCTGGCGTGCCCCATCAACCAGAACGTCCAGGAATACGTTGCCTGCATCGCCGAAAGCCGTTTTTCCGACGCCGCGGCCGTGATACGCCGCACGAACCCTTTTCCCTCGGTCTGCGGCAGGCTGTGCCCCCACCCATGCGAGTTCGAATGCAGCCGCGGCGCCGTTGACGGCTGCGGGCCCGTTGCCATCAGGGAGCTCAAGCGCTTTACGGCGGACCTCGAAGCCGAGGCCATTGAAAACGACTTCCCCGTCTTTCCACAGACCCGCGATCAGAAAATAGCGGTTATCGGCGCCGGACCCGCCGGGCTCACGGCCGCCTTTGACTTAAGAAAGCTCGGCTACAGCGTGACGGTGTACGAGTCCATGCCCTTTGCCGGCGGCCTGCTCGCCCTGTCATGCACGCCGCAGGTCCTGCCCCCGGAAATTCTCGGCAAGGATATCGAGGCAATCAGGGCCGCGGGCGTTGACATCATCAACGGCACGACGCTCGGGAAAGACCCGTCAATCCAGGACCTGCGCCGCCTCGGTTTCGCCGCCATCCTCATTGCCACGGGCGCCGGCCGTGTGCTGCTGCAAGGCGAGATCGAGGAAGCGAAGGAGCTTGGCGGGTTTCTCGAGCCATCCGACTGGCTGCGCGGAAGAAAAAAGAAGGCTCCCGGCCTGAAAGGCAAAAAGGTCGTGATTGACGGCGTGACCTCATGGAGCGTGCACTGGGCCATGCTCGCAGCCGCCGACGGCGCAAAGTCGGTGACGCTTTTAACGCATCTTCCGGCCGCCCTTCTGCCGGTTGAAAAACAATTCATGAAAATGGCAAAAGCCGCAGGCGTCCGGCTCATGGCCCTTCACGGCCCTGAGCGCATCGTCTCGACGAGCGGGGCGATCAGCGGCGTGGAGCTGCGAAAATACAAGGTCGACGGAAGCGATCCCAGGGGCCGCGTAAGGCTGAAAAAAGCGGCCCGCCGGCGAAAAATGATCGCCGCCCAAATATTCATTCCCACCGGCCCTTCGGTTTTCGAC
>JBDRLK010000223.1:0-2673 GCA_043813155.1 Pseudomonadota bacterium
TAGCTGCACGCCCTCGGCGTGCCCACGATAATCCGTCGTGTAGCTGCACGCCCTCGGCGTGCCCACGATAATCCGTCGTGTAGCTGCACGCCCTCGGCGTGCCCACGATAATCCGTCGTGTAGCTGCACGCCCTCGGCGTGCCTCAGGCGGGCCAAGAGCCCGCAGCTACAGTGCCTCAGGCGGCCCTGAAGGGCCGCACTGCAGTTATGTCAGTCATGGAAGGTCTTTTCGCAAATATCATTCCGCCGGGCATTGACATCGACCATGTCGTGGCGCGCTCCATGCACGTGGACTTCATCTACTTCGATCTCATGCTCACCGCCCTGTGGATCGCCATGCTCGTGCGGCAGAAACGCACCAGGGCCCAGGTTTTCGGGCTTGCGGGGTTCGCCATCGTGTTTCTGGCGGACGACGTCCTGTGGTATCATATCCAGGGGACGCGGACCATCGGGGGGCCCATCCAGCCCGACCTGTTCCTGCTCTACTTTTCCTTTACCTACGGCGTGATCATGTTTTCCTACGCGCCGATCATGTTCGACAGGAGCATCGGCGCCGGGGAAAAGATTTTCTGGACCGCTCTCATGTACGGCGGCTGGCTTCTTATCGCCATGGGCTCGCAGAAGATCCCGCTGGACGACAGGGTCATGGCGATCGGCCGAGACATGTCCGGCGGCAGGATCGCCCAGGTGATCATGGCTGCGGGCGGCTACCTTGCGCTCATCGCGCTCAAGGCGCTGCGCTGGAAGAGGATGGCCGACCCGTGGTGGTTCCCGGCTTACCTCTTTCTCATCGGCATACTCGTTCACTTTGCCATGGAGTCGACGCTGTGGATTGCCGGGATCCGGCCCGCCCGGTGGGACATACTGCTTTTCAACAGCCTCGTGGAGTTCAATACGGGCGTGCCCATCCTATACCTTGTCTGGGTCCTTCTTCCTCGAAGAAAAGACCGGGATCGGGAAGCGGAAACGAAAGCGAAAGCGGACGCGGACGGCTACCAGCATGAGCGCCGCGAGGATGACAAGCAGGGCGGGCGCGGCTGAGCCCTCGCCTTCCGCGCCGGCAATCCGGCAGCCGCATCCGCCGGTCATGGTCGGCGACGGCCTTCCGCAGTCCCCCGGGCACCCGTCGCCGTCGACCCTGTTGCCGTCGTCGCAGGTCTCGCCCATCTGAATGTCCATGACCCCGTTTCCGCAGGTCTCGTCTGACTTGCAGTTGGCCGAGCACCCGTCCCTGCTCTCCCTGTTCCCGTCGTCGCACGCCTCGTCCCTGATCGTGTCGACAACGCCGTTGCCGCAGGTCTCGTCCGAGCCGCAGTCCGAAGAGCACCCGTCGCCCGCGACCCTGTTGCCGTCATCGCACATCTCGCCCACTTCTTCATCGACGATGCCGTTGCCGCAGGTCTCGTCCGAGCCGCAGTCGGCCGAGCACCCGTCGCGGCCCACCGTGTTGCCGTCGTCGCACATCTCGCCCGCCGCCGCGTCCGTGACGCCGTTGCCGCAGGTCTCGTCGGACAGGCAATCGGCCGAGCACCCGTCCCCGCCCACCGTGTTGCCGTCGTCGCAGACCTCGGGCTCTTCGACCATGCCGTCGCCGCACTGGTAGGTGCCGCAGTCCGAGGGACAGGTCGGCTCCTCTTCGATGCCCGTGCAGACGCCGTCGCCGCAGGTGCCGGCGCCGGGGTCCAGGGACAGGATGGTGGGTTTAATGAAGGATTCGTAGTAATAGCCCACGTCCGTGTCCTCGCCCGGGCCGCACGTATCGACCTGCGTCCGGGCGTGGATCCCGTACTGGATATCGCGCAGCTCGCCGGGCACGAAGCTCGGCCCTCCCGAGTCGCCGTAGCAGATGCCGTTGCGGTAGGGGCTCGTGTGCATGACGAAATACTGGCCGTGGTTCTCAACGATGCTCATGTGGATCGAGCGCTTGACCCCGGTGCCGACGCCCGACGGGTCCGTCATGCCGTAGCCCACGACGGTCAGGTCCGTGCCGATGTCGCCGGAGCCGACGCCGCTGCGGCGAAGCAGGGGGAACATGTCCGCGTCAATGGGGTCGGACAGCTTGATCAGGCCCAGGTCGTGAACGTAATTGTAATAGTCGTAGTTCCACTGCGGGTGGGCCCTGCGGGTCGACTTGTCAACGGCCTTGTATGAGCCCGTCCCGTCCGGGCTGATCATGCCGAAGGCGATGGGAGTGCTTCCGTAATCATAGATGGCGTCCAGGCAGTGGGCCGCGGTGATGATGACCGTGGGCGTGACGGGCGTGGCCGTGCAGAAGGCCGAGTAGCTGCCGCCGTTGTCCGCCGCCATCATCCCGACGAGCGGAAAACCCCACTCTTCCGAGCCGCCGACAATGGTGAAGCTTTCGGAGGTCGGATCATCGGTATCCTGCGAGGCTGTGTCCACGCAGGCGCCGCATACCAGCGCGACCGCTAAAACACCCCCCCAGGCTCTGGGCCGACAATGCTCCATTCATCCAAAGTGTAGCACAACACCCTGAAATAGGAAGGGGCCGGGCCTTGAATATTGAATTTTCACCCCCTTTTCTATGAAAAGATTTCATAGCCGGGAATGCTTCAGCCTGTGGCCTGTTCTTCAATGTGCCGTGGAAAGGTTGATTTTCAAAATGATTGATGCTTTGATGTGTGAAATTTCAAGGAACACCGCAATGAAAAC
>JBDRLK010000224.1:0-9379 GCA_043813155.1 Pseudomonadota bacterium
CAGCCCCGCAGCAAGCCTTCCGCGCGCCGGGTAGTTCCCCCATGTGGAGTGCGGGGCTTCAGCCCCGCAGCAAACCTCGCCGAAGAGGCAGGATGTTGACACGAGACAGACGGTAATGATGATTACTGTTTTTTTCACACCCATTTTATCCTCCCATGATCCAGGATCGGCTTCAGTCGGGCTGCCGGAATCCGGCAACTGTATAGTTAACTATATCAGCATTATCTTGTATTGGCAAATTGACATATTTATTTTTCCGCACATAAATAGAAGCAGAAGAACACAAGCAGGGGGACAGGATAACATGGTAAAATCGACAAGAAAAAGCATAGCGTCGGGCTCGCCGTGGGAAAAGCCGATCGGGTTTTCCCGGGCATCGCGGATCGGAAATCTCATTGCCGTGTCCGGAACGGCGCCCATTGCCCCGGACGGCTCGACCGCCTATCCGGGAGACGTGTACAGCCAGGCAAAGTGCTGCATAGAAATCATCAAGAAAGCCGTCGTTGAGGCGGGCGGCGAGCTGGAAGACGTCATTCGCACGAGGGTCATGATGAAAGACATATCAAAGTGGAAGGAAGCGGCCGAAGCCCACGGCGAGTTTTTTTCCGAGATCAGGCCCGCCTGCAGCTTTATCGAAGTCAGGAGCTTTATCAATCCCGAATGGCTGGTCGAGGTCGAGGCGGACTGCGTAATCGAAGATGAATCGTGACCGGAAATACTGGTTTCTGTTTTTCATGGAAAAATGGTTTCCACGGATCAGCGCCGCAGGCAATGTCCGCTATCGCGACAAGGTGCTCGGGACGGCCCGGAAAACCTGAAATTTTTCAATTGCACTTTTAAAAACAGGATGGTTGTGATATATCATTTGCGTTATGCCAGTAGAACAGGAACTCATGGAAATCCTCGCCTGCCCGAAATGCAAGGGGGATCTCGATTACAAGGAACCTCCCAACGAGGGGTTTGCCTGCAAAGCCTGCAAGCTGTTTTTCCCGATAGAGGATGACATTCCAAATTTCATCATTGAAGACGCTCATCCCCTGGAAACGGAAGATAGTGGAGAGAAATGACAGCATCACAGCGAAAAAGACGCCGGGTCCTGATCGTTGAAGACGATTCGGATCTTCAATTGCTCCTTCAGAACATCCTGAAAGGAGAATACGAGGTCCTGATCGCGGACAACGGCCTGGAGGCTCTCAAGACCCTGGAAAGCGAGGATCATCCCGACCTTATCATCGCCGATATCATGATGCCCATCCTGGACGGGCTCACCATGGTTGACGCTATAAAAAAGCACAGGGCCACGAGCGATATCCCTGTCATATTCCTGACCGCCAAGTCAACCCCGAAAGACGTGATCGACGGCATCAGCGTCGGGGCGAAGTATTACGTGACCAAGCCCTTTAAAATCGACGACCTTCTCTCCAAGATCAAGAAAATCCTAAAATAGATGGCCGGGGCGGCCAGCCGCCTGATAACAATGAGTATCTGGATACGATCAGGTCTCTCACTCGTCAGCTCATGCATGTGCTTTCTTGCCTTCACGGGCTTCGACATGTGGTATTTCGGCCTGGTTTCCTGGGTGCCCCTCTATGTCGCCACGCATGACCTGCCGCTCAAAAAGACTTTTCTCCTGGCGCTCTTCATGGGAACCTTCGCTCATTTCGGGGGATACTACTGGCTTCCCGAGACCATGATAACCTTCGGCGGGTTTCCCTGGCCACTGGCCTTTTTATTCAGCCTGATCCTCAATGCCTACCAGGGTACCTCGTTCGCCATTATCGTGACCCTGATCAATGCGGTGAGGCGCCGCCGCGCCTTTGGCTCCATTTTCATCGCGGCGGCCGTCTTCTGCGCGGTCGAGCAGCTCTACCCGCGCATCTTCCCTATTTACTGGGGAAACATCATGTACAAGGTCCACATTGCCGTGCAATCCGTGGATCTTTTCGGCGTCATCTTTATCAGCTTCCTCCTGGCCCTGGTCAATCTCGCCGTGGCCAACGCCATCCTGTCCCTGGGCATGAAAAAAACCGCTTTCCAGAAAAAGCAGATCATTCTCGTCGCAGCGCTCTGGGCCGCGAGCCTCGTGTACGGCGCGGTGCGCACGGACCAGGTCAAGGCCGCCATGAGCTCTGCAAAGACCATAAAGATAGGCGTCGTTCAGGGGAACATGGGCATATCCCAGAAACACACCGCGCCAAGGGAAGGCCTGATGCGCCACAGGAAGATGTCGGTTGAGCTCGAGAAAAAAAAGATCGATCTGCTGCTCTGGTCCGAATCATCGGTCAACTACACACTTCCAACGGGCATGAAAAGCCTCAAGAACCAGGTTCTCGGCAAGGTTTCGACGCCCACGATATTCGGCGCCATAAGGACGGAAGAGGTCGAGGGCGAAGACCGCGTCAGGGACTACAACACGGCCTTTCTCGTTGACGACAAAGGCGAGGTGCTGGGAACCTACGACAAGATGTACCTTCTTGCATTCGGCGAATACATCCCCCTGGGCGAAACCTTTCCAAAGCTTTACGAGTGGTCGCCGCACACCGGCCGTTTCACTCCGGGAAAATCCTTCAAGCCCGTGGTCCTTCCCGGCGTCGCCACGATCGGCGTCCTGATCTGCTACGAGGACATCCTTCCCGGGCTCGTGCAGAAAATCATGAGCTCCTCGGAAAAGGAAATCGAGCTTCTCGTGAACATCACGAACGACGCCTGGTTCGGCGACACGAAGGAACCGTGGATCCACCTCGGCCTGGCGACCTTCAGGAGCATCGAGCAGCGCCGCTGGCTGATCCGGTCCACAAACTCAGGCGTGAGCGCCGCCATCGACCCGCTTGGGAGGGTCGTGGAGGCCACGCCGGTCATGAAACAGGTCTCTTTTGTCATCGATGCCGGGCTGATGCAGATGAAGTCCCTGTACAGGATGGGAGGCTGGCTGTTCGGATACCTGTGCGTGGCCTTCTCGCTGGGCCTTTTTGCTTTTCTGATGATTACCCGGCGAAGGGAGAAATCCAGGGAACGGGAAGGGGGCAGACCGGCTGGAGCCGCTGCGGACTCGCAAATAGCCCGGGGTAAAAAGACGAAAAAGGGCAGGAAGAAAAAGCCAGGGAAAAAGAAGGGGCAAAGATAAGCTATTTTTTTATATTCTGGACGAGAAACTTCCTGCCGGCCTGGAACAATGTCTCGATTTTCGTGTTGGACAGTATCTTTTTCACGATCCCGACGCCGAAGGCAGGATGATTGATAACGGTTCCCTCGGCATAGGACCCTCCGAGCCTGTAATCCACCGGCTCGACCATCTTTTTCTGGTCCATTTCCTCTTCCCACTCGCTGCCCATGTTCAAGAGATCGTCGACTTTCTGCTTCTTTTTTCTCCCCCGCTTGGTGGGCTTGGCGTCCTTCCCCCCTATTTTCTTGGTGTTCGAGTATTTATGGATGAACTGGCAAACTTCGCACTTGACTTCCCGGACGCGTCTCTTGGTTGAAGACATGATTGTGTGCTCTGTGTCGTTCTCGCACTTGGGACAGAGGCAATCCACAACGCTGCCTTCCACATTGTGCACTTCTACGGGTTCGGTCATTTTTTCCCTCTTTCCTTTCGTGCCGTTATCTGATAATCATATGGATGTTAATATGAATCTATGCAAAATTGAAGGGGTTTTCGAAAATAGAGGGCGTTTCATGACGCGCTGGATAAATCCCTTGTTATGCAAGACACTATTCATCGCTTGCGCCGCAGTGTTTTTCATTGCCGCGGTGCCCCGGATTGCCTCTTCACAGGAAGCGGAAAAGCAGGAAGAGCTTCAGAAAAAGCTGAAGAAGGAAGCAAAAGCAAAAAAGAAAATCTCCACTGTCGAAAAAATAGCAGGCACGCTCCCGCAGCGCAATGCGTCGGCTGGAGCCTCCCTGGCGCTGGGCCAGGTGTCGGGAGCCGGTTTTTTTCTGGGCGCCGATGTGTTTATCGGATGGAAGCTCTTCAAGTTCCTGTCCATGAGCATTAAAATCGGCGTAGGCAACGTGCAGGAGCGCAGCGGTGTCGACTCGACGCTTTACCATTCCGAGTTCACGTTCCCCGTCAGGCTGGCCATCTGCTCGCATTTACCGAGAATCTGTCCGGGCCTCGATTTTTACATATCGCTGATTCCCGGTGTTGGATACGGGCTGCTCCTGCAGAACGATCCTCTCGATGCGGTGAATCACGCCATCAACGGTATTGCGGGCATCTCGCTCGAATCCATCCGGACCTACGGCAACATGGACGCCGGCGTCAGGTTCGCTGCCTTTATTTTCGTCGACTTTCTCAAGGATAACGACGAAGATGACCCCTGGCTGGCCTATTTCATCATCGAGCTTGGAATCATTGTCAAGTGGGGAAAGAGCTAGGTCTACACCCGATCAATTCGGACTTACGCATTTATTGTCAAAGGGGGCGGGGATCGCGCAGTCGATCGGGAGGCTTTCATCGCCGTCGATCGATCTTCGTGCAATGGAAATCGCCTCTGCATTCGCAGCCGGGACCTCGACGGAAACGGAACCGTCCGTTTCAACGGGCGCCACGATTCCAAAGTACGTGATCTGATTCGTTATCAGGATGAGCTCTCCGACCTCGAATTCACCGGCCGTCGCGATTACCTCGACAACACTGACATCATCACACCTCAGCTTCGGCTCCATGATGGTAAAGCTCTCCCTGTTGGGAGGAGGCATGGGAACACCCGGTGTCTGGCTGCAGTTGAAAAGCAGGAGGATTGCCCCGAAAGCCAGCCCGGCCAGGGGCAGAATAGCGACAGCCCATAACAGGCCCCTTAATCCGGCTTCTGTTTTCTGTTTTGTCATTTTAATCATTCTCCGGACCTGATTCTCCGATTAATTATTAGACGCAAAAAACAGGCCAGCAATTGGCCCGACACGGATTCAGGGATAAGCTGAAAAAGCATCCAATACATCATAAATCAAAGTACAACATGCTTAGATTATTAATAAATCTAATCTCGCGAGACAAGACAAAAGATTCACTATTATCCCATGGGGCACAGGCTTTATCAAACCTCCGGGGTGTAGACAATGTAGATAACGGTGATAGAATCGTCAACAATATTGACAGGGTTGCCTATTCGCAGCCTGACGTGCCCTCTTCGCAGATCACAATGGTAACCACCGCGGGCTCCGGGGTCCCGTTTCCATTTCCTCCTTCGTCTCCGGTCAGCCCAACGGCCAGGCCTACGACCAATCCCACAACCACGGCAGCGCCCAGACCACCGATCAGTCCCCACAGCCAGGTCTTCTTTTTCTTTCCCTCTTCAGGCACCGGAATCCTCAGCGCCGCGGTTTCTTCGCCCTTGGAAGAGAGCACTTCCCCCTTGGTGTTGCGCACCTCGATGAAATATTCGACCGAAGGCGGTTGAACATCGGCCCCGGGAATCGTGGCCATGTAGACAACGCGCTGCATGTCATTGGAGTAGCCGCTCATGTTCGCAAAGGTCTCATTGAACTTTTCATCCGAGGATTTGCGGTAGAGCACGGCGACCTTTACGGGAATCTTTTTCGGATTCTCCAGCTCGATTTTCAGGTAGTTGTCCTCGTCCCTCACGCCCTTGTCGGGAAGCTTGTGAAAGATCTTGACGGTACTCACCTTGACGGGCTGTTCCATGCCCGGTTTTCCGTCGGCAATCCACTGCTGCTTCGTGGAGGCGAAGAATTCCAGGACCTTGGGCGACGTTGATACCGGATCCAGGGCCCAGTCTTCATCAATGGCAAGGAGGCTTCGAAAGGCGCCGTCGGCTTCGGCCTCCCTGCCCAGGATCAGATAATTCAATCCCAGGTAGCGGTAGATCGTTATTTTGTCATCGTTCGAATTCCCCGGCCTGATCAGGGCGGCGGACAGGGTATTGATGGAGGATTCATACTCCAGTTCGTTGTACTGCGAGATACCCTGCTGGATCAGGGGATTGGCTTCCTGGGCATGGGCCGGAGCCGAGGCCATGAAAACAAGAACGGCAATCAGTGGGGCAGGCGCATATGATTTATGCTTCATCACTTTTTATAATGTATTTGATTTGAAAAAAAGTCAACTATTTCAGAAGCCGGAAGGAAACAGGCAAACGGGAGGCTAAAGCCTCCCCTACCCTGTGGAGTGTTTGCCGGGAGGCTGAAGCCTCCCCTACCCAACAGGGCGACTTCAGTCGCCCATAAAGCAACTGTTGACAATCCCCTTCCTCAGTACCCCCTCCCGGATTTCCCGGTCTCACCGTCCGACGGAAAGAGCGGAATCTGCGACGGGGCGGCGCACAGGTTTTCCAGCTCCACGGAAATCTGCCGAAGGTATTTCTGCTTGACGTGAAACGGCAGGAAGGCGCTCTTGAATCCCCAGATAATGATCTGCTTTATCTCTTCGATGCTGAAGCCCATGTACCTGTGCAGGAGCCACAGCTCCTTGGATGCCGTCGTGTCCGTGATGAGCCTGTTGTCCGTGTTGACGGTCACCCTCACGCCGAAATTGTAGAGAAACCTTATGGGATGGGCCTCGTAGGACGCCACGGCTTTTGTCTGCACGTTGGAGGAGGGGCACATCTCGAGGGGAATCCTGTGGTCGTTTACGTAATTGAGCAGGTCACCGTCCTCCTTGAGCCTCACGCCGTGACCGATCCTGTGCGCGCCCAGGTAATGGATGGCCTGGGCGATGCTCTCCGGGCCATAGGCCTCTCCCGCATGGGCCGTGCAGTTGATGTTATTTTTCAGGATCAGCTGAAAAGCCTCCCTGTGCGCTTTGGCCGGATAGTTGTATTCCGCGCCGGCAAGGTCGAATCCAACGGCCCCGAGGCTTTTGTACGCCACAACGAGCTGGGCCATCTCGAGCGAAGAGGCGGGGTTGATCGTCCGGATGCCGCAGATGATGATGCCTACCTCAATGCCGAAATCCTTCTGTGCGGACCTGAGCGCCTGGATAACCGATTCCACGACCGTGGTCAGCTTCAAGCCCTTGCGCGTGTGGAGGATGGGTGAAAACCTGACCTCCATGTACCTGACGTTTTCCCGCGCCGCATCCTCGGCAAGCTCGTAGGCGACTCTCTGGATTGCGTCCTCGGTCTGCATGATCGACAGCGTGATGTCAAAGGCGTCGAGATAGGCCACAAGGGAATCGCAGATCTGGCCGGCGTGCACGGCTTTCTTCATTCCGTCATAATCGTCCGCCGGTAATCTGATCCGCTGCTGCTCGGCCAGCTCGAGGATGGTGTTGATCCGCAGGCTTCCGTCCAGGTGAACGTGAAGGTCGGTCTTGGGAAGCAACTCGAAAAACTCAACCGGGAGAGATCCATCATCCACTCTTCTTGTATTTTCCATGTCTTTCACTAATAATATAGCAATCGGCCGTTGGCAATCAGCATTCAGCTTTTTTTCGACCGGGAGGTGGTGGTGGAATACTGAAAGCTGTCAGCTGATTGCACTGTGCCGGCGTTCTGTCGTATAGTACCGTCAACTTACGACGAAGTTCCGGGAATATCAATGCAGATGAAGGAAATCACGGTAAAAGACGGGGAGAGCAACCTGAGGCTGGACAGGCTGCTTGTCAGGTGGTTCCCTTCACTGTCGCGAAGAAGCTGCAGGGAGTTCATTGCCAGGTCCCCGGTTCTCGTCAACGGCCACAAGGTCAAGAAGGGGGCCCGCGTGTCCGCCGGTGACGTTGTCGGCGTGAGCGAGTCCATCGAGCGGTTTTTCGCCGATTTCACGCCCGTCCCCTCCGAATCGGTGAAGCTCGATGTAATCTACAGGGACGAGCGCCTGCTTGCCGTTGACAAACCGCCGGGTATCGACACTGCTCCGATAAGGCAATCGGACACGCAGACGGTCCTGTCCGGCGCCCTGCATCTTGAAAAAAAGCTGCTTGACGTCAAGGGCTGGAAAAAAAGAGAATCGGGCCTCCTGTACAGGCTCGACAGGGATGTTTCCGGAGTCGTCCTGCTCGCGCTCGACATGCAATGCTTCCGCAGGCTCCAGTCCGATTCCCGGCGCGGCCTCGTGAGAAAAACTTATCTCGCCGTCGTCGATAACGCCGGGAGCGAGGTCTTGAACCGCCCGGGTACGGTCACGGCGGGCAGGCCCAGGTTTCAGGGACGGCTAAAAACCATCACCTTTGACGACATCACATTTCATCCGGATAAAACCCTTGACGACGTGCTCCTGCCTCATGACAGGAATCGGAAGCCCGGCGGCAGAGCCGGCGGGACAGGCCCGGAAGCGGAAGCGGGCAGGGAAAAAATATTCATGTCGCGCATCAAGCCTCTGTGCCACTGCGCAAGCGGAACGCTGGTCGAGATAGAAATAATGAGAGCTTTCAGGCACCAGATCAGAGGCACGCTGGCGGCTCTTGGGCACCCCGTTGCCGGGGATGAGACCTACGGAAGCAAAAACGCCCCCAAGACGTGTGGAACCGATGGTGATGGCATGGGCGGCGGCATCATGCTTCACTGCTGGAAAGTAGCCCTTCGGCACCCCGGAGACGGCGGCAACGGCGGCGGTGAAAAAAAGAGCCTGAAGCTCGAATCTCCGCCGGTCAGGATTACGGCGTACGATGAAAAGCTTGCAGACCTGAAGCTATGACCGAAGACAGTGAAAAAGCCCGTCTCCTTCGAAGCCAGATGGTGGAAAGCCAGATCCTCACGAGGGGCGTGAGGCACGAGGGCGTCGTGGATGCGCTGCTGCGCGTTCCACGGCATCTTTTCATGGCCGGCCATTCCATGCAGGCCGCTTACGGAGACCACGCCATGCCCATTGGCCACGGCCAGACGATTTCGCAGCCCTACATGGTCGCGATCATGACGCAGCTTCTCGTGCGCAGCAGCGCAAACCACGTGAAAGTCCTCGAAATCGGCGCGGGTTCCGGGTACCAGGCAGCCATCCTGTCCCATCTCTTCGAACAGGTGATCACGATAGAGAGGATCGACGGTCTCGCCCGGGAGACGAGCCAAAGGCTGAGGGATCTCGGTTATGAGAATGTGAAAGTCATCTCAGGGGACGGAACGCTCGGCTATCCGCCCGAGGCGCCTTACGACGCCGCGATGGTCACGGCGGCCGCCCCGCATCTCCCCTCGGCGCTCGGGGAGCAGCTGGGAGAAGAGGGCGCAATCGTTGTCCCGGTAGGGTCGCGCTACATTCAGCAGCTCGAGGTGTACGTCAAGAAGGATGGGCGGCTGGAAAAAGAGATTGCCGACGGGTGCGTCTTTGTCCCGCTCATTGGCGAGGACGGCTGGGAAGGCTAAGTACAGCTCCCCGCAAGTTCGGGACCACCACTCTACTGCGGCCGCGCCTGTGGGCCGCCTCGCGGCTTACGTCCTCGCGCCCTCGTCGATGTAGCCCTGCTACGCCTCCCTCGGGCGCTGCGGGCGCG
>JBDRLK010000225.1:0-6887 GCA_043813155.1 Pseudomonadota bacterium
CGAGAGGGTGTGCACCGAGGTCATAGGCTCGAATGCCATTGATTTCGCGGGCAGGGGCGGAACAAAGCTGATCACAACGCCCTACCTCGAAAAAAGCGAAAGCTGCATAGGCTGCGGGGCCTGCGCCTACGTGTGCCCCACGGGCTGCATCAAGATTGTCGACAAGGGCCTCATGAGGCAGATCGCCTTTATACACGCGGAGCACGAGCTCGTTCCATGTTCAGCGTGCGGGGCTGCGACCGTGACAAAGCTGCACGCGGCCTGGCTGGCGAAGAAAATGCAATTGCCCGAGGAAGATTTTTACGTCTGCGACAAGTGCAAGGCCAGGCGCACGGCGCAGAGCTTTGCGAACCTGACTTGAAATATGATCCCGGGTAGGGGAGCCTTCAGGCTCCCGTATCCGGGCTTTGAAGGATTAAAACATGGAAAACAAACTCATGCATGTTTACCCGGCTCTATGCTCGGCATGCAGGAACTGCGAGCTGGCATGCGCTTTCTCGCACCCCGTGAAGAACAAGCCCACGCCCTCGCGCGTCATGGCTTTTCTCGACGATGAGAAGCGCGAGGGAAAGAACGAAGTCATTGTCTGCCTGCAATGCGACAGCGCGGCCTGCGTTTCCGCGTGCCCGGCCAAAGCGCTCTGGAGAAACACCGAGACCGGCGCCATCTATCACGTGGCCGGCCGGTGCGTCCGGTGCGCCTCCTGCGTGGCCGCCTGTCCCTTCGGCAACATGCACTGGGACGACCTTTCCTCCTACCCCGTCAAGTGCGACCTGTGCGGCGGGGACCCCCTCTGCGTGAAATTCTGCCCCACGAAAGCAATCCAGTACAAGTAACACGCTGCGAAATGAGCTTTTTAGCCTGAAGTTCCTATCGTCGTGCAATTCTGACATCATGGACTACCACTCCAAATAATCACCGATAACTTGACCTTCAATCCAAATTATCATATACCATAACCATGGGCGACAAAACGATGGTAAATAGAATCATGAAGATCAACCTGCCTCGCGGACGTTCGGCATTCCTGTGGGGGCCAAGGAAGACGGGAAAGACCACCCTTCTGCGGCAGCAGTTTTCCGACGCCTGCTGGATCGATCTTCTCGATTACGACATGTACATGGCCCTCAGCCGCAGGCCCTCCGAGTTAAGGCAGATCCTGGATGCGCAGACGTCCAAAACAGTAGTGATCGACGAAATTCAGAAAGTGCCGCATCTCATGGATGAAATCCATTGGCTCATCGAGAACAGGCATTACAGGTTCGTGATGTCCGGCTCCAGCGCACGCAAGCTCAGGCGAAGTGGAGCCAACCTTCTCGGCGGAAGAGCCTGGCGCCATGAGCTTTTTCCACTGGTGACCAAAGAGCTCAAAGACTTCAATCTGAACAGGGCACTGGTGACCGGCCTCCTTCCACCTCATTATCTATCTCCCGACAGTGAAATGGATCTCAAGGCCTATGTCCATGACTATTTGAAGGAGGAAATCCAGGCCGAGGCCCTGACACGAAACCTGCCTTCCTTTTCAAGGTTTCTTCATTCGGCTGCGCTGACAAACGGCATGCTGCTCAATTACAGCAATGCCGCCCGGGAGGCCGGTGTGTCGGTCAAGACCATTCGCCAGTATTACCAGATACTTGAGGATACTCTGGTGGGCCGGCAGGTTCCTCCCTGGAGAAAATCAAAGAAGCGCAGGCTCATCGAAACGTCCAAGTTCTATTTCTTCGACACGGGCATCGTACAAACGCTGGTCGGTAACAAAAGCCTGGCCCCGGGCACGATCGAATACGGAAGAGCGTTCGAGCATTTCATCGTTCAGGAATGCTGGGCCTACCGTCATTACAGCAGGCGCGACTTCGATATGGCGTTCTGGAGGTCCGCCGGCGGTGCCGAAGTAGATCTCATTCTCGGGGATGCGGAAGTGGCCATGGAAATCAAGTCTTCAGAGCATGCACCGGAAAAGACAAAGGGAATTCACCTTTTCTGCGAGGAGCACCTGTGCAGGAAGAAGTACATCGTTTCCAGGGACAATGTCTCGAGAAAGCTGCGTTCAGGCGTGATCGTACTGCCGTGGAAGAAATTCTGTCGCATGCTGTGGGGTGGGGAAATATTATAATAATGGTTCCTGCCTTGCCCTGCAGCACCGGCCGACGACTCTCCATAAGCTAATCAAAAAAATACCCTGCAAAATTAAAGATAGAGTTTAAAACAACAGGCATGTTCCAGAAACTTTGCAAGCAAAAGTTATTAAATCTCTGGGGGATTTTCCTGTTGTCGGAATTACTGGCTCAAGGCAAGTCGGCAAGACCACACTTGCAATGAAAATCAAGAAGAAGACAGGAAAAAGACAAATATTTTCAGCGCGGACGAATTTTCGCGGAGCATGGGGAGATATATTCAAGAATACTTTCTCTCATCCGGATTCCGACACGTATATAAATCCGCCATTTTTCAGGCAGAATAAGTTTTCGGGAGCCACAGGCTTTATCTACGGTCACGGGATAGGCCCACGTGACATGGCCTTCGCTGTTTCTGACGATGAGCTTCACGCGCTTTTCCAGGTGCTCCAGGCCGGCGATCACCTCGCCGACATCCAAATCCAACTTGCCCGCGACATGGTCAGGCGCCAGGGGCTTTCCAACGTAAGGAAGCTCCCTGACGACGCAATGGTGGACCCTGCGCTGCTCATCCGAGATGACGCCGTGCATTTGCTCGAATTTTCTTTTTCCCCTGGCCACCTGCCTCTCCCACAGAAACGGCGGGACTTCGAAGACAAACCGCCACAATCCCAGCATGAGCTTGTTTTTCATGAAGCGCTCCTCCTCTCATCCTTTTCTCAACTGCTTTCGGTCAATACGAGCACCGTGATGGAATGGGGGGGGAAGGTGTATTCGAACGACGAGGACACGCCGCTGATGCTGGTATTTTCAATGGTGATGTTGTCCGGCTGGAAGTAGAACGGGTCGGTCCTGCAGGGGCCCGCGATCCTGCTTTCCAGCAGCTCGTCGCATTCACCCGTGCGCTCGTCGAGCGTGTAGGCCTCGGCGCCGGGGTCGGGGATATAGTCGCCCAGGCTGATCCATGCGCTTACGGCCCGCGATATTTCCCTGTTCGTGACGAAAAGCGAAACATCCCTGCTGCCGTCTATCGTGGCCAGAACGCTCAGGGAGGGAATGTTCTCCATGGGCTCGAGCTGCGCTCCCTGGCCCGGGGCGTCGAAGCTCAGTGTTTCAACTGCGCTGTGGATGACAAAGTTTTTGAGGTGCTCCGCGTAGAGATAGAAAACGAGATAGGGCGCGGCCGTCTCCCAGTAATTGCGGCCGATGGGCGAGCCCCATCCCCCGTGACTGAATTCATGGAACTGCGCCGAGTCCGCGAGACCCTGCTGCAGCATGTCGTTCAGGTAGGACGAATCAATCACCGCAGCGGCCATCGAGTGCCACACCCTTTCGTAATCAAAGGTGTGGTCCAACTGGCTGTGCAGGTTCCACTCCGTCATGATGATTTCCTTTTCTTCGCCCGGGTAGCGGAAATCCAGGATGTTGCGGTACCAGCGAAGGTTCTCCTGCTTGCGGACCATGGCATTGAGAAAATTCCTGTAAAGCGTTTCGACCGCGTAGTCGTCGTCGGGAACATTGTAGCCCGCGTATTCGTGCACGGCTATGAAATCCAGGTTGTCGCCAGCCTCGTCCAGGAGCTTGTGAATGGATGAAACGTATCCGCCAGAGGCCTGCGGCACCGAATAGGATACCACGTAACCGCCGACTTTCGCGTCGGGGATGCGCGCCTTGATCTGAGGGCCGAAGCTGTTGATGAACTGGGCGATCATTTCCGGCTCGCTTCCGTAGGTGTCATGCACGAAGTCAATGCCGTACATGTTCGTGGGCTCGTTGAGGATCTCGAAATATTTTATGCCGTATTCGCTGCTCAGGATGTGATCGATGACCCCGACGCCGTCCCGGTCCTCGATGTTGTCTATCTTCGAGAAAAGAAGCACGTTGTCGATGTCGGCTATTTCCTGGGCCCGGGAAAACTGGATGAAGCGGTCGACCTGGTCGGTCTGGGGCGTGGAGAAACCCTCCAGCTTGATCCTCGTTGAACCGAGGTTGAGCGGAAAGATCTCAGCAAGCGTCTGCGGATCGATCGTTCCTGCCCCGTCCAGCCAGACCCTCGACCCGAGTCTGCACTGGTCGTCACCGCAGTCCGGGTAGCAGCAGTCACCTGGATTCCGCTCGTCGCCGTAGGGAATCACCATGCCCATGATCTTCCTGTTGGTTTCATGAATGGCATCAGAAACATTCACCTCGATCGTGGAGATGAACTCCTCGACCACGGTCGTGTCGGACCGTATCGGGTCGCCCAGGGTTCCCGCTGCGTTCCGAGGCGTGTAGATAAAAACAAGCGCATCGTCCACGCTCATCCCGGCCAGGTCCAGCATCCTTTCGTTGTCGAAATACTCCCGCCCGGCCGCATAGCTTTCGTGGATCTCGTCAAAGCTAAGCTGCCTGCTCCCTATCCTCAGCTCGTCGATGACGCCATTGAAGGCGTTGCCGCCGCCCACGTTTGAGCCTATGAAGAACATTTCGGGGAAGTCGGTCCTCCTGTACACCCTGCTTCGCGAGGGCTGGCCGTCCACGTATAAGACCGTCGTCCCCTCGTACCAGGTAAAAGCCACGTGGTGCCACTCGTTTTCCTTCCAGACAATTTTCTTGCTGAAGTCGATGTCTCCGCCGGAATCCCTGCCAAGAAAATGCAGGTCACCGGCATTTGCGTTTCCAAGATAGTGCAAGGAGAACCCGTTGTCCTCGTCGAAGAAGTCGCTCAGCAGGGTGTGGCTGGTTTCCGCGGGATTGCCGCTGTTCCAGTCGGGCTTGACCCACATTTCAATGGTCCCGCTGGAAACCGACATGCCCTCCGGCAAGGGGTAGGCGAGCGTGTCGCCCTCGTCGATCCGCACGCCGCCGCCGAATTTTCCGTCGGCGACAATCTCGATGCCGCTCTCCTCGACCGGCGACACTCCGTTCTCGCTTACCGAATCCCCGTTGAAATGCACCAGCATGATCTTGGAAAGCGTGCCCTCCTCGACCACCTCGCCGTTCACCTCCCATTGGAAAAGAGACCCGAGCTCGGGATTGCCGTCCATCTCGTACGTGGCAAAACCGAACACGACCTTGTCCTGGAAAGCGGGCGTCGTGATTCCAACGGGGGGAGGCGGAAGCTCGATCTCGTCCGCGTCGGTTCCATCAGGAGTACCCTCGTCATCGCCGGTAATGTCGGGTGCGTCAATGTCCGCGTCCAGGCCGTCGCCGGCTAATTCCATGCCGTCCGTGTCCTCGTCGCCGTCGGCAGTGGAATCCGAGCCGTTCCCGCATCCCGCCGCGCTGAAGCATATAATCACGAAGGCTGTGAACAATATTCCGCCTGAAGAATTCATCATTTGATTCATGACTACTATTTTATATTGAATTTAATGCCCGCGCAATAGGCCAAAAGGGGACGGAGGACATTTGCCGGGCTTTGAAAAGTATAGTGCTCTGTCCCCCTTTTGAGGCCGGCTACCAGCCGGGGTGTGCGATGGCATCGAGGCAGGATGTGTCCACCTCGTCCATGTCCCCGTCGAACGCGAAGAACTGGCTCAGCCCATTCGGCGAGCGTATTCAGGTCGGCAACTGACTGCCGCGAATGCTTGATACCTGTCATGAGGCAGATCAGGGCTTTCCTCTCATCATGCACAGAATGGATGCTTGCCGATTTGCGCTTTTATAATCAATGGCGGTGAGTATATAAGTGCTCGATGACAAGCAGGGGGGGGGCTTGCCAGCAAGCGCAAATATCACTATAATTAATAGTAACAAATGCGCGGAGTGACAAGCCTTGCGTTCATTAGACTTTTTTGACACACACCCCGTCTTCACCCACGGGGAGTTCGTAGCCGCCCACACGGCAGGGAGGAGGAGCAAGCGTACGAGCAACAACCTCCTGGCCAGGCATCTTGCTGCCGGGCGGCTGCTCCGCGTCCGGCGCGGGCTCTACGCCACAGTCCTGCGCGGAGTCGATCCCGAGAGGGCATCCGTCGATCCTTATCACGTGGCGACCAAGCTCGCGGATGATGCCGTTGTTGCCTACCATGCAGCCCTGCAGTTTCATGGTCGAGCCTACTCCGTCTGGCGGCGCTTTCATTACCTGACCGGCGAGCGCAAGCGGCCCTTTTCTTTCAGGGGCATGGAGATCGTGCCCGTCCAAGCGCCGGTCGCCGTCCGCTCGCTTCCCGATCTCGGAGGTAGCGTGATCAATGAGCGGCACGCGGGAGGCTTCGTGCGGGTCACTACGCTGGAGCGCGCGCTGGTCGATGTTCTCGACGCACCGTACAAGGGAGGAAGCTGGGAGGAGATCTGGCGCTCGCTGGAGATGGTCGAGTTCTTCGACCTCGATGCGGTTATCAACTATGCCTTAAGGCTCCGATCGGCCCTCGCCGTGGCGCGCGTGGGATTTTTCCTCGAACAGCATCGCGAGGAGCTCATGGTCGAGGATAAGCATCTCGATGCCCTGCGCGCTCATGCTCCCGAGCAGCCACGGTACCTGGACGGCAAGCGCGAGCCCGGGAAGCTGGTACCTGGGTGGAACTTGGTCGTTCCCGAGCGAGTGCTCAAGCGATCCTGGCAGGAGATGACCTGATGCTCACCGAGAGCGACCTCGCCCGGGAAGCAGCTGCGACCGGTTTCCGCGTGGAGGTGCTGGAGAAGGCCATACGCCTCTTAGGGCGCACTCAACAATAGATTCACATTTCTGGGCGCCGATCCATCCCGGCTGGCTGCGTTGCTGCACCCCGCCACTCTTCGGCGTAGAACGACTACGCCTCCGTCGTGACGGGGACCCCGCGCCTTGCCAGC
>JBDRLK010000226.1:0-2679 GCA_043813155.1 Pseudomonadota bacterium
GGCTCCCGACTTAACGGGTCGTCTGCCTTTCAGCTTCCTACTTCCTACATGTCAAGCCCTGGTAAGGTTCCTCGTGTAGCATCGAATTAAACCACATGCTCCACCGCTTGTGCGGGCCCCCGTCAATTCCTTTGAGTTTTAACCTTGCGGCCGTAGTCCCCAGGTGGGGTACTTAATGCGTTAGCTGCGGCGCCTCATCAGAAGACGAGACACCTAGTACCCATCGTTTACGGCTAGGACTACCAGGGTATCTAATCCTGTTTGCTCCCCTAGCTTTCGCGTCTCAGCGTCAGATTAGGCCCAGGAACCCGCCTTCGCCGCTGGTGTTCTTCCCGATATCTACGCATTTCACCGCTACACCGGGAATTCCAGTTCCCCCTGCCCAACTCAAGGCGCCCAGTATCCGCAGACATTTCCCGGTTAAGCCGGGATATTTCACTACAGACTTAAGCACCCGCCTACACACGCTTTACGCCTAGTAATTCCGAATAACGCTCGCCACCTACGTATTACCGCGGCTGCTGGCACGTAGTTAGCCGTGGCTTATTCCCATAGTACCGTCAAACCCTTGCGGGCATTCGCCCCATGGAAAAGGAGTTTACATCCCGAAGAACTTCGTCCTCCACGCAGCGTTGCTGGATCAGGGTTTCCCCCATTGTCCAAAATTCCCCACTGCTGCCTCCCGTAGGAGTGGGGCCCGTGTCTCAGTGCCCCTGTGGCCGATCACCCTTTCAGGCCGGCTACCCGTCAAAGCCTTGGTGGGCCGTTACCCCGCCAACAAGCTGATAGGACGCAAGATCCTCTTCGAGCAACCCTTGCGGGCCTTTGGCGAAGCTGAGATGCCCCAGCTTCGCGTTACAGGGAATTAGCCCGCCTTTCGGCGGGTTGTACCCTTCTCGAAGGCAGATTCCTTACGTGTTACTCACCCGTTTGCCGCTATCTCTACCCCGTATTGCTACGGGATAAAGACCGCTCGACTTGCATGTGTTATGCACGCTGCCAGCGTTAATTCTGAGCCAGGATCAAACTCTCCATTAATATCGTTTACCGTCCTTCATGCGAATCTCTCCGCATGACGGTCCCCCGATTTGGCATCGAGGGTGGCAATCTCAGGACGCTCTTGGCCGGAACTCAGACCGCCGAACGGCTTGAAATTGCCGATAAACGGGGTCACGATACTTCTGGAGGTTCATCATCTCAAGGAAAGACGCCTGTGATCGTGTTGTCATCTTGGGGCATCTTCACACCTTTGATTTCACCTGAATGAGCCCCTGCTGGAAGATCGCTCTCCCAAGCGGGATGCTCATGCGCTCGCCGAATTGTCAAAGAGCAAATGCCCCACCGTTCGATCCGCCCGGGACTTTCGAACCGCTTCCCGGAACGAATCACCGGATGAAGCTAAGCTGACCGACTCGCATCGGGACTGTCCCGACGCAGGAAAAGTCTAACACAATGCCCCGCGGTTGTCAAGCCCTATTTTTCTCGTCGAGAAACGCGCCGGTCAGCGCGGCTTCCGCGGCGTCTTCCTGAGCTGCGCGACGCGCAGCCACACCGCGGCGCGGAGCGCCTCGGCCTCGGCCTGGAACAGCGTGAGAGGCTCCAGCGCCTTGCGGTGCGCTTCGTTGCGCGCCCGCTCGAGCGCCTGCCGCGCGCGCTCCACGTCGATCTCGTCGGAGAGCTCCGCCGTCTCGGCGAAGATCGCCACCGAGTCCCGCTTGATCTCGGCGAAGCCGCCGGAGATGGCGAAGAAATCCCTCTCGTCGTCGGAGCGGATCTTGAGCACGCCCGCCGAGAGCTCGACCATGAACGGAAGGTGGCCCGGCAGCACGCCCAGCTGCCCCCGCGCCGCCGGGATCACGACGGAATCCACGTCCCGGTCCAGGGCGAGCCGCTCCGGCGTGGTGATGGTCAGGCGCAGCTTCTTTCCCGAGCCGCTCATGAGCCCCCCTGCCCGCGCCAGGCGGCGCGGATGCTGTCTCCCATGGCCGAAAGCTCGTCGAGCTCCGCCCTCCTGGCCCGGGCCACCGACTCGGCGAAGGCGATGCGGGTGAACCCGTCCCCGGACCGGCGCGGCATGAGGTGAAAGTGCAGATGGAACACCTCCTGCCCGGCGGCCTCGCCGTTGGACGCGATCAGGTTGAACCCGTCAGAGCCCGTGGCCTCGAGCAGGGCCGGGGCCAGGCTCCGGCACGCGGCCAGGAGCGGGGCCAAGTCCTCGGGCGGGCAGTCCCTCAGGTCGCGGCAGTGCCGCTTCGGGATGACCAGCGCATGCCCGGGCCTCAGCGGCCGTATGTCAAGAAAGCCCAGCACGCGCTCGTCCTCGAACAGCTTGACCGCCGGCGCCTCCCCGGCGACGATGCGGCAGAAGATGCACTTATCCGCTCCCGTATCGGATAAGTATTTCCTCGGCACCCCGGCTCCGCCGGGGCCCCCGCCTCGGTCACACTTGTCTTGATCCATTTCAACCCGCTATGTACTCGGCACCCCGGAGGCGCGGCGGCCCGTATCGCCGCGACACGTCCGAGCCACCCCGGCATCCGCCGGGGTCCCCGTCTCGGCATGTCCGCCGGGGCCCCCGTCTCGGTCACAGTCGCTCATAATTCAGTTGATTCCGAGGTCCCGATCAATTCCCTGAGTTCCGTGGCGGAGCCCTAGATGCGCCGGTCGAGTTCCCCTCCC
>JBDRLK010000227.1:0-3703 GCA_043813155.1 Pseudomonadota bacterium
GGCCAGCGGAATGTCGCCGAAAGGCTGGATATCGGTGTCGAACCCCCTCCGCGTCAGGTCGATGGCAGCCACGCCGTTGATCTCCCTGCAGGCCCTCACGCACTTGGCGCAGAGCACGCATTTTTCCATGTCCCGGAAGAAGAAGGCATTTGAATCATCGTAAATGTGCTCGCGCGGCAGGTCGCGCAACCTGCGCTCCCTGATGCCGCAGCGCTCGGCCAGGCTCTGGAGCTCGCAGTGCAGGTTGCGGGTGCAGCTGAGGCAGTCGCGGGGGTGGTCGGCGAGCATCAGCTCCACCAGCAGCTTCCTGGACTGCCTGATCTCCCCGGTGTCCGTGCGCACCTTCATGCCGTCCCGCACCCGGGTCATGCAGGCGGGCGGCAGGCCGCGCATGCCCTCGATCTCGACGATGCACAGGCGGCACCCGCCGAAGGGCTCCAGCTGCTCGTCCGCGCAGAGCGTGGGAATGAAAATCCCGGCCTTCGCCGCAGCCCCCAGCACCGTCGATCCCGGCTCGGCCTCCACGTCGACGCCGTCAATCGTGAGCCTGATCATGTCCTCTTTTCCCTCTGTCATTTCTTACTCCTGAAAAACCATGGTGTGCTGCACGCCCTCGGCGTGCCCGTACGCAACCCGCGGATCGGGCGGGCCAAGGGCCCGCAGCTACAGTCACTATTGCGTTTCCCCGGCGAGCCTTCTACTCTTCCTCGAGGTCGCACTGCAGGCACCGCGAAGCTTCCTGCATGGCCTGTTTCCTGGAAAACCCGCACTCGACCTGGTCGAAACACTCCACCCTTCGCCTTGCGGACAGGAACCTCATCGCCGGTCTTTTTCTCTCGCCCTTCTCTTCGGCCCTGGGAAGCTTTTGCGAGCCCAGCTTCTCTTCCACCAGCTTTTCCACGATCTTCCCCGTGCCGCCGAGGTAAAGATCAATGCTTGCCGCCGCCTGCCTCCCCTGCGCGATCGCCTCGATCACCGACGAGGGCCCGAGCACCACGTCGCCCCCGGCGTAGACGCCCCGCATGGATGTTTCGAGCGTTGCCCCGTCGACCGTGATCCTTCCTCCCCTGCCGAGCTCCACGCCAATCCCGGCGACGGCCGGCCGCTGCCCTATCGCCGCGATGACATGGTCGAATTCCATGTCAACCTCGCTTCCCGGGGCGGGCACGGGCCTGCGCCTTCCGCTGGCGTCGTAATCGCCCAGCATCATATTCCCGAGGGTGAGCCTGATCCTCCCCTTTTTCCTGACCGCCTTCAAGGGCGCGACCAGGAACTCCATGCGCACGCCTTCGGCACGCGCCTCCTCGATCTCCTCCTCGCTGGCGGGCATTTCCTTCTCCGTGCGGCGGTAGAGGATAGTCACGCCGGCGGCCCCCGCGCGCAGGGCGGTCCTGGCCGCGTCGATCGCGGAGTTGCCTCCCCCTATCACCGCGACCTCGGGCCCCACCTTCGGCTCGGCGCCCATCTTCACGTCGCGGAGGAACTCGAGGCAGCTCAGCATCCCCTTCATCCCGTCCCCGGGAATGCCGAGAGAGACATTCTCGCTTGCCCCCGCGCCGACGAAGACCGCGTCATAGCTCTTCCTGAGCTTCCCGATGCCGCCGATCCTGCGGCCGGTCCTGATCCTGACGCCCAGCCTCTCGATGCGCTTGATCTCGGCGTTCAAGACCTTGCGGGGAAGCCTGTACTCCGGGATGCCGTACCGGAGCATGCCGCCGGCATCGGGCAGGGCTTCGAAAACGTCGACCGCGTGGCCTCCGAACTTGCGCAGGTAATACGCGGCCGTAAGCCCGGCGGGCCCGCTGCCCACGATCGCGATCTTCCTTCCGCTTTCTCCGACAACCATCTTCCCGTCGCCGATCACGCCGCCGCCGTATTCGAGAGCCGACCGTTTCAGCGCCCTTACCGCCAGGGGCTCGTCCATCGGCCCCCTGCGGCACCGGCTTTCACAGGGATGAAAACAGACCAGGCCGCAGGCCCACGCGAAAGGAAGCTTTTCCTGGACCACCTTCCTCGCCGATACGAAATCCCCCTTCTCGATGAGGCGAACGTACCTGGGCACGTCGACCCCCGCGGGGCAGGTGTGCCTGCAGGGGGCGCCCACAATGCCCTGGCACACGACGGCCCTGCATTTTTTGTCCCTGATATGCTCCTCGTACTCGTTCTCGAAGTACTTGATGGTCGTGAGGACGGGATTGGCCGCGGTCTGCCCGAGGCCGCACAGGCTGGCCTTCCTCGTCATTCCTCCGATTTCCTTGAGGAGCTCGATGTCCCCGGCCTTTCCCTTGCCGGCGCATATCTCGTTCAATATCGTCAGCATCTCCCTGGTCCCGAGCCTGCAGGGCGTGCACTTGCCGCATGACTCGCTCTGCGTGAACGTGAGGAAATAGCGGGCCACGTCCACCATGCAGGTTTCCTCGTCCATCACGACGAGCCCGCCGGAGCCCATGATCGAGCCTACCTCGGCCAGGCGCTCGTAATCGATCGGAATTTCCATGTACTTGGCCGGGATGCACCCGCCCGACGGCCCGCCTGTCTGGGCGGCCTTGAATTTCCTGTCGCCGATCAGACCTCCCCCTATCTTGAAAATAATGTCCTTCAGGCTGATGCCCATGGGCACCTCGACGAGACCGGAGTTCTTTACGTTTCCCACCAGGCTGAAAACCTTGGTACCCTTGCTCTTTTCCGTACCTATCGCGCCGTACCACTCCCATCCCCTCACTATGATCTCGGGGATATTGATCCACGTCTCGACGTTGTTGATATTGCTCGGTTTACCCCACAGGCCTTCCTGCGCGGGGAAAGGCGGGCGCTGTCGGGGCATGCCGCGGCGCCCCTCGATGCTCGTCATCAGCGCCGTCTCTTCGCCGCAGACAAAGGCCCCCGCGCCTTCCTTGATCTTCACGTCGAAGCTGAAATCGCTGCCCATGATGTTTTCCCCGAGGAGGCCGCAGGCGCGGGCGTCATCGATGGCCTTCTTCACGCTCTGAACCGCAAGCGGATACTCGGCGCGCACGTAAATATAGCCTTCGACCGGGCTTTTGCCGCGGGCCATGGCCATGGCCCCAAGGACCATGCCCTCGAGTACCCCGTGCGGGTTCCCTTCCATGATCGAGCGGTCCATGAACGCTCCGGGGTCCCCCTCGTCGGCATTGCAGATGATGTATCGCCTGTCCCCGCCCGCTTCCCGGCAGAAGCGCCATTTCATGCCCGTCGGGAAGCCGCCCCCCCCCCTGCCCCGCAGGCCGGATCTCGTGATTTCCTCGACGATGTCTTCGGGATCCATTTCCAGGGCCTTGGCCAGGCCCCGGTACCCGCCATGGGCCAGGTAGTCTTCAATGGAAAAGGGGTCGATCTTCCCGTTGAGACGCAAGGCGATGCGCTGCTGGTTGGCGTAGAAGGGAATATCATGGTAAACGGGCACGGGCTCGTTGGTGTTCGGGTCCCTGTACAGAAGGCGGTCAACAAGCTGCCCCGCCTTGAGCGTCTTTTTAATGATCTGATCGACATCATGTTCCATCCTGCCCAGGCCCGCCTGCGCGTACAGTATCTCCCCGGGCTCGACGACCACGAGCGGCCCAATCTGGCAGAAGCCGTGGCAGCCGCTCATCTTCAGCTCGATGTCCCTGCTCAACCTGTATTTTTTAAGCAGGCGCTCGAATGTCTTAAACAGCTCGAGACTGCCGTTGGACCGGCAGCCGGT
>JBDRLK010000228.1:0-6134 GCA_043813155.1 Pseudomonadota bacterium
AGCGTTGTTGAATTAAATATATTGACATTAAAAGTTAATGTCCTACTGTAGATAACCCGCTTGCCGCCGCCCCTTCACAGCGTTAAAATATTAACGTAGAATTGAACTTGATATTGTCAAATTATAACTTATAATGTAACATTGATTCAAAGCTCATGGTGGATAGCGCTTTAAATAATGCGGCAAAGAAGGTAGCCACAAATCTCCTCGGCAGCCTGTCTCTTAATAGCAGGGCGGTTGTTATAAGGGACGACGATGAGGGAAGGGGAAGGAGATTTTACAAGCTGCTTAAATCCGAGCTTGGCCGCTGCGGGCTCAAGGCCATCGAGCTTGCCGATATACAATCGGTCGAAGGGCACATAGCCAGGGAAGCCCTGCGCAGCAATGGCTGGGCACCGGCCGGCCGGTCCGAAATACTGCTCAACGAAAAATCGCTTCTCTCCGCGTCCAATGTCCTGTCCATGATGGCCGGGAAGCAGAATGGAAAACCTCTCCTGTTCTCGTTTCAGAATATCGGCCGCTGGGACCGGCAGACGACCATGCTCGTGCACATGCTGCTCGAGTCGGGCCGGCGAGGCAGCGGCAAATCATCCAACGGTGGATCAAAGCCGAGCGCCGTGGTTCTCGTGCTCGAGGATGATGCCGGGGAAGAGGCCAGGGACACTTTTGTTCGCGAGATTCTCGGACACCCGGAGTCCCTGCGATTCGACAACCTCGAGGAATTGAGCGACCTTGCAGCGGTGCGGCCCATTGATTCACGGGCCATCAGGCCGCTCAGGTTGTGCCAGCTGGCTTTCCTCCCGCTCAGGGTGGGTGAGCTGGTGAAAATCGAAGGCGCCGCGGCCCTCGGCAACCTGAAGAGGTGCGGCGTCGACTTTGCCGTTGACGGGAAGGGTGACGCCGGCGTGGTTCGCATGACCGACGGCATCTCGACGTATCTTCATGATGTTTCCTGCCTGCCGGGAGGACAGCTCGCCGACTATCACGCGAAGCTTCTTGCCCTGTTCGAATCAAGGGCACAGGAGGAGTCGATCTTTGCCGCCCGGTATTATCATGCCGTAAAGGCGCGGCGTATCGAGTCCGTTTTCAGGTGGTTCGACAAGGGGGTTGCAACCCTCCTGGAAAAGGGAAAGGCCGACCAGGCCGTGGAGCTCCTGAAAGAGAGCATAGGGCTCGTGTCCAGCCGGCAGCAGTCCTTTGGAAAGGAAATTCACCTGCGGCGCAGGCTCGCGGGGATCTACGCCGACAGCAGCCGCCCCCTGCAGGCTTTCATGACCTACAGCGGCGGCGGTTTCAAGAACATGACCGTCGAGGACTGGTACAGGGTGGCGCGGACGTCGCTCGAAGCGGGCAACATCAAGCAGTCGCTGCAGGCCATCGAAAGCGTTTTAAACGGAAACCGGCTCGATGAAGGTCTGCTGCTGCCTTTCAAGGTGCTCCTGGGCGAGGTCGAATATCTGCGGGGCAATTATGACGAGAGCAGGCGGATCTGCCAGTGCCTGAGGCACAATACGCTCCTTGAGCAGCCGGACAGGCTCAATCTTGCCAACGTGGAAGGGAAAATCCTGCTTGCCACCGGGCAGTTCAAAAAGGCGGAACAAACATTCCAACAAAACCTGAAAGCCGCGGGTCCGGACGGCTTTCATCGCCAGGCGGTCATTTCGAAAATCAATATCGCGGTCGCCAAGATCAGGCTGGGCCATTATGCGGCCGGCCGCCAGTGGCTCGGCAGGGCGCTCAAGGACAGCCGGGACAGACATTTTTACCGTGAAGAAGCCATCGTTCTCGAAAACATCGCCACCATAGATCATCTCGAGAGGAATTACGGCAAAGCGCTTGCATCCTATTCGCATGCCCTGGATATCCTGAAGTATCTGGATTGCCACGAGCTGCTCGCCAGGGTGGCCAACAACATGGGTGAACTGTGCATACGGTTCGGGGATACCGGCATGGCCAGAAAGATGCTTGATTATTCGAAGGAAAGACTTGATGAGATCGAGGGCTCGCTTGTCGAGGGTGAGGGCCTGCTTCTTGCCGGCAGGATCAGCTTTCTTTCGGCCAACTTTGCCGATGCTCTGGAGAAGTTCCGCGAAGCACAGGAGTTTTTCGCCGCAGCGAAGGCAATGCATCTTCTCATCGAAGCCGCGCTCTGGAAGGTTTCGGCCATGACCAAATGCGGGCTCATGGAAGAGGCGCAGGAGAGCCTGGGCGAGATAATGAATGTCCTGCCGGAAAAATCGAGGCTCGAGGCCATGTTCATCCTCCACCGCGCAAGACTGATGAAGGAAATGGGCTGTGCCGAGCCGGAGATGTTCATGGAAGCGATCGACGCGTTCAGGAAGCACCAGGACAGGGAGGGAGAGATGGAAGGCCTCCTGGAGGTTACGGGGCTCCTGATCACGAGAGGAGAAAGAGACCGGGCATTGAAGCTTCTCAAGAAGGCGGCATCGGTAAACAACCTGATACGATGCGGCGTTCCTCAGGAGCAGCTCGAGAGATTCGACGCCATGCCGGTCAGGAAAAAGCTGGCTGCGCTTCTCAAGTGGGCGCAGGGCGTTCGCGGCCCGGACCGCGGATCGGAAAAACGCACGGGAGGCGGCGCCGGGAAAGGGTGCGGGCGGAATAATGGAAAAGGCAAAGCTGTTAATGATATAATGGACAATGACAGGGAAAGTGGTGCGCACAATTCACCGGCGGGAGGTTTCGACAGCGGTGATGGAATCGACTTGAGGAAGCTTATTTCCGAGGGAATAAGCCTCCCCGAGCTGAAGGACAGAATCGAGGAGCACTGCATAAGGCAGGCCATGATGCTCAATAATGGAAATATATCGAAGGCGGCCGACCTGCTCGGAATGAAGAGGCCGAGGCTGTCTCAGCTCGTTAAGCAATACAAACTCAGGAGTCTCAAAAAGTGAGCGATCGAGGTTTTACCATGCGAAGCATGAAACGCACAAAGAAAATCCTGGCTATCAAGATTGTGGCTGCGGCGGCATTCGTGATCGGAGGATGCATGAACGCGGACATGCCGCCGGAGATGTTCAACGCTGACGCCGAGAGCGTGTCCGTGGTAACGGCCGTTCAGCTCGGAGCCGAGCCCGGCTGCCTGGGGATCAATTACAGGATTTCAGGCAACATCACGGTGATGAAGGTCGAGGAAGACCATGAGATGGCGCTTGTCCTCCAGGACGGCGATCCTCTCTGCGTCGACACCATGGACCTGATTAAAGAGGAAATGGACAGCCTCGAAGGGAACCTCAAGGAGCTCCTGGTCGAGGAGATACCGCTTGCAGAGCTCATGGATGACGGTGAGATGGAAGGGGACATCGGTGATGTCATGAGAGAGGGGTGGGGAGACGAAGCCGACGGCATGAAGCACACGTCGGATTCGAGCGGCGATAACTCCGGGTCCGACGGGAAAGGCGGGGGGCCCAAGGTCGATCCCAATCCCCAGCCTGCCCTGGAGTCGGGGCTCGAAACCGGAGTGGGCGGCGATGGTGTGACTTCATTCACGGAAACCCCCCCGACCAACTCCGGCAATCAGACCAATCCCGGCAGCGACAATCCCCCGGCCCCCCCCCGCTGAGAGGGCGATTAACGCCCCCTGCTCCCCTGAAACCCGGTTCGAGTTATTAAACAGCTGTTGCCTGTCGATGCCATGACTGGTACAATCACAATGGTCTTGTAGCCAGATACCATGCATCCCCTGATTCAAAGCTCCCTGATGGGCGCCGTATTCATGTCGGCTATTGCCATCAGCGTCATGCTGAGGTCCGACAAGTCTAAAAGGGAATCGCTGTTCCTGATCCTCACGATGAGCCTTGCGCTTTACTACACCTTTTCCTTTATCTACATGTGGCAGCAGAGCGAGATTTTTCTGAAAATCATGCTTGCCGGCGCGCTCGTTGTTCCCAACACGGTGCTACAGTTTTTCAGGGCTTTCGTTGGCTCCGGTGAGAAGCGCCGCTCGAAGCTCTCCCTTTTTCTGCGCATTTCTTCGGTCATTATCGCCGTGATCACGCTCCCCCCTCTTCTTCACCCGCAGCTGTCCGGAATACTCGTGGCGGCTTTCGTGGGGATCATGCTCTACGTGTCGATTTTTTACCTTTACAGAAAGTCCAGGAAAGTCGAGAGCAAGGTCGAAGAGACGAGAATTCTCTACCTCGTTCTCGTGGGGCTGGCAGCCGTCACGTTTTCCTTCACGGACCTGCTTCTGATCGTCGGCATCCCCTTCCTTCCCATCGGCACGCTGATCGCGTCGGTTTACCTCTATCTGTTTTCCCAGGCCATCTTCAGCTACCGGCTCATGGACCTCTACGAGCTTTTCGGGAGGATGGCCGTGCTGGGCGCGCTGGCCCTGACCATTGCGGGAATATTTTCCGTGCTGACCCTTTTCGAGATGGCGTCGACGAGCTTTTTTGTCAACGCCATGGCGGCCGCCTTTGTCATGCTTATCGTGTTCGACCCGCTGAGGGAGAAGGTGGAGCAGCGCATAGGCGAGTTCTTCCTGAAGGAGAAGACCGATTTCGTGAATTCCATCGAGGACACGCGCCGGGAGATTGCCAGGGCGTTCGAGATCGAGGGCATCACGTCGACGCTCATGGAAGGCCTGAAGAAGAGCGGGAGGCTCACCAACGCATGCTTTTACGCCATTGACGAGGTGGGCCAGAAATTCCAAATGAAAGGTTTCCTGGGGCAGCGGCCTCCAGAGGAGATCAACGTGGCCGCGGCCCGTCCCGTGCTGGACAGGATAGAGGAGGGAGGCCACATCATTGCCGAGACATTGAGGCGCGAGCAGAAACAGATGAAGGCGCGGGAGGAGGAGGAGAAGGAGGAGGAAGATAAATCCGCTGAGGACAAGGGGAGCCGTGCCGCCGAGCTGGAGAGCATCCTTTCCCTGCTTGGCGACCTCAAGAGCGAAGCCATGGTGCCCGTGAAGGAGAGCGACAAGATCTATGGCTTCATCGGCGTGAAGGACGAGCGATTCAGGTACGCCTTTTCTCCGGACGACATATCCCTGCTCAGGTCGCTGGGAGGGCACGTGGCCGTGGCAATAGAAAACACGAGACTGTACGAGAAGATAAAGGAAAGGGACAGGCTCGTTGCCATCGGTGAGATGAGCGCGGGGCTCGCCCACGAGATCAGGAATCCCCTGGGGGCCATCAAGGGCGCGGTCCAGTTCATCACCGAGGACAATGAGGAAACGAGGAGCAAGGATGGCAACAGTCAGAATGACAGGGAGTTTCTGGATATTATCATAAGCGAGGTGGACAGGCTCAACAAGGTCGTCTCCTCCTTCCTGGATTACGCCAGGCCCAGTCACACGGTGGACGAAAAGGCCGCCTCAGACGTCAACAGCGTCATCATGCAGACAAAGAAGCTGGTGGAAAACGAGATCGCGCAGATGAACGTGAAGGTCGAGTTCAACCTCGAGGATGATCTGCGCAAGGTTCACCTGAGCGATGAGAAGCTGGGCCAGGTCTTGTGGAACCTCCTGACCAACGCCATCGAGGCCACGGTGGACAGCGGCAAGGAGAGGGAGGTAATCGTTTCCAGCGCCAAGGTCAACTCGCCCGTGAGCTGGACGTCCCTGAACAAGGCGTCGGGGAGGGGATTCATCGAAATCAGCGTGCAGGACAACGGGAGGGGGATTGTGCCGTCCGTGCTGCCGAAGATTTTCATTCCGTTCTACACGACAAAACCCAAGGGCACGGGCCTGGGGCTCTCCATCAGCCACCGCATCATCAGGGAAGCGGGCGGCCTGCTCGAGGTCGACACGAAAGAGGGTGGAGGAACGACCTTCAGGGTCCTGCTGCCGGCCCTCTAGTCGTCCATGGTCATGGGTTTGCCCTTGTCCGGGCCGCCGAAGGAAAAGCCGAGCGTCAGGGCGATGAGATGGACCATGACGCTGTAGGTGCCGTTGGCGTACCCGTTGTCGCCCGTGAGCGAGGGCGCTCCGACCTCGTTGTTCTTTTCACCTTCCCACCACACTAACAGGTACCCGAGGTCCACCTTGAAGTAGCGGGGAGCGCGGTATCCGATGCCGGCCGTGACGATGTTCCGGTTGCCGTCGGGGTTGACGGGGTCGTAGGTCTCGGGGACCGTGGGGTCCGTTATATAGCCGTATCCCAGCCTGA
>JBDRLK010000229.1:0-3443 GCA_043813155.1 Pseudomonadota bacterium
CAGAAAAGGCGGCAACACGGCCTTGCTGTGCGCCGAAGCCGTTAAAGGGGCCGCGGAAAAGGGCATGAAGGCCAGGCTCGTGAAGCTGTCGGACCTCGAGATCCTGGCGTGCCGAGGGTGTTTCAAGTGCAAAGACGGGGCCTGCAGCTCGCACGGGGACGACATGGGAAGGATTCTCAAGCAGATGCAGCAGGCTGACGCGCTCATCTTCGCAACGCCCGTTTATTTCTGGAACGTGTCGGGCCTGATGAAAATGTTTTTCGACAGGCTGCTGCCGCTTCTCGTCATGAAAAGGGACAAGGACCGCACGAGGCTTGAGTCGCGCATCAAGGGCAGGCGCGCGGCTTTCATCGTGGTTCAGGAGGAGGCGAAAGGGCCGCACGAGTCCATACCAAAGATGTTCTTCGAGAGGAATTTCGCGGATTTCGGGCTGGAGCTCGTCGGCAGCGTGCTGGCCTACGGCGCGCTTCATGCCGGCGACGTGAAGAAGGATGGAAGCGTGCTGGAGGAGGCCCGCAAGCTCGGCCGGCGGCTGGCGCAACAAACGCAGGCGAAATAAATCGAATTGATTGCACAGGGGTGCGGGCGGACAGGTTAGACATTCATGCCTCATAGTCGAGAAGAGATTATTCAGCGAATACTGGCTTCGCGAAAAAGTCTGCCTCACCGCGACGTCCCCGATGAAAAAGCCGAGGAAGAGGGCGGCTGCGGCGTTACGGGCTTCATCTCGACGATTCCCATAAGCGGCCGCCACATCCAGGGCCCGTCGGTCCAGATGCACAACAGGGGCAACGGAAAGGGAGGAGGCATAGCGGCCGTGGGCCTGTCCGCGCAGGACCTGGGCGTGCCCCGGGACGTTCTCGACACGCATTACCTTCTTCAAGTCGCGCTGCTCGACCCGGCGGCGAGACAGGAAGTGGAATCATCCTGCATCGCGCCTTTTCTGGAAGTCCACAAGGCAGGGCGGATCCCGACGCTGGACGATTACCGCGAGGTCAAGGGGCTGGAGGTCAAGCCGCCCGACGTGTGGCGCTATTTCGTGCGCGTGAAAAAAGGCGTTCTCGACAGGTTCATCGAGGAGAACCGGCTCGCCGCCATGGACCCTCGCAGGGCGGAGGACGAGTTTATTTACCAGAATTCGTACCGTCTCAACCAGACGTTCTACGCTTCCATGGGGGAGCAGCGCGCCTTTGTCCTTTCCAACGGCCGCAATATCATGATCCTGAAAATAGTGGGATACGCCGAGATGGTCACGCAGTATTATTGCCTCGAGGATTTCAAGGCCCATGGCTGGATCGCCCACCAGCGCTATCCGACGAAAGGCCGCGTGTGGCACCCGGCCGGGGCTCATCCCTTTCCGGGCATGGACGAGGCGCTCGTGCACAACGGGGATTTCGCAAACTATTTTGCGGTCAGCGAGTACCTGAAGCAGAACAACATCTTTCCGCAGTTTCTGACGGACACCGAGGTCTCGGTCCTGGTTTTCGATCTTCTGGGCAGGGTTTACGGCTATCCGCTGGAATACATCATCGAGGCCCTGGCGCCCACGACCGAGCACGATTTCGACCTGCTCCCGCCCGAAAGGCAGCGGATATACAAAGCCGTTCAATCGTCGCACATTCACGGGTCTCCTGACGGCCCCTGGTTCTTCATTATCGCGCGCAACAACCCTTATGAAAACACCATGCAGCTCATCGGCATTACGGACACGGCCATGCTGCGGCCCCAGGTGTTCGCGCTCCAGGAAGGGGACGTGAAGATAGGCCTGATCTGCTCGGAAAAGCAGGCGATCGACGCCACGCTCCGCAGCCTGGCGGCCGAGGACAGCCGCTTCTGCCCCGTGGCGGACATGTACTGGAACGCGCGCGGCGGCAGCGCCGCGGACGGCGGCTCCTTCATCTTCACGGTCAGGGACGCGGGGAAAGGCGACGGTTCGATGGATCTAACGTGCACCAACAAGTTCGGCGAGGCCGTAAAGACGCCCGAGGGGCAGGAGCATTTCAAGCAGGCTGCCGGCGCCGAGGTGCGGCCGCCGGCAAATGCCTCCGGGATTTCGGCAAAGGCGGCGGCATGGATGAAGGACGGCGGCGCAGCGGACCTGAAGGCCTATGCCGCGCAAAACCTTGCAGGCTGGGACTGGGCTTCGCTGCGGCACCTGTGCGACGAGCTCGTGAGGCAGGCGCGCGGCAATGACGCTTTTCGGAGCGCGGCCATCGATGTACTGACTCACCTGGCCGACCGCAGGTACGCAACGGGAAGCAAGAAACGAAGCTCGGTGCTGCACATCCTCTACGAGAGCCTCGAGAAGATATTTCGCGACGTTCCAGGCCTGGACAAGGGCTCGCCGTCCGGCGCGGCCTTCAGCAGGATCGACTGGAGGACACGGGCCGGGCTGAGGCCGCCCCGGGCCGGCGAGTCGGTCCTTGTCGTCGACGCCGCGGATTTTCCGCCCGAAGGGGACGGGTGCGACGCGCGTCTCGTCTGCGATGCCTGCGCCAAAGGGTGGAAGCAGTTCATCTGCTGCGGCTTTCGCGGCCAGCGCTTCTGCGGCTGCGGCCTGGCCGGCGAGACCGACGGCGTCAGGATCGACGTCTATGGAAGCTCGGGAGACTACCTTGCCTCGGGCATCGACGGCCTCGAGATTTTCGTGCACGGCAATGCCCAGGACCAGCTCGGCCAGATCATGAAGCGGGGCAAGCTCGTTATTTTCGGCGACGTGGGCCAGACCTTCATGTACGGGGCAAAAGGCGGGGAGGTCTACGTGATGGGCAATGCCGCGGGAAGGCCCCTGATCAACGCGGTGGGCCGCCCCAGGGTCGTGATCAACGGGACCTGCCTCGATTACCTGGCCGAGTCCTTCATGGCCGGCGACCCCCTGGCCGGGGGAGGCTTTGTCGTTGTCAACGGCCTTGCCTTCGACGGGAACGGAGCCGTCATAGACCAGGCCACGCCGTACCCCGGCTCCAACCTGTTTTCCCTGGCCTCGGGAGGCGCCATCTACCTTCGCGACCCGGGCCGCAAGGTCGTGGATGAGCAGCTCAACGGCGGCGAGTTCGTGGACCTCGCGCAGGCTGACTGGGACCTGATCCTTCCCTACCTGGAGGAGAACGAGAGGCTCTTCGGAGTCAGCGTGGAAAAGGACCTGCTGACCGTGGGCGGCGAGAGAAAAGACTTCAGGCAGGTCTACCGCAAAGCGCAGGCCGTGAGGCTGGCGGTCCTGGCCTAAGGGCGCACTCAAAAATAATTTCACATTTCTGGACGCCGATCCATCCCGTCCAGCTGCGTTGCTGCACCCCATCCCTCCTCGATGTAGTTCTACTACGTCTCCGTCGGGATGGGGACCCCGCGCCTTGCTGGACGGGCGCCTCGGCGCCCGGAAAGAGTCGCATTATTATATGAGAACATTGGCCTCATTTCTGTGAAATTATTTCTGAGTGCGCCCT
>JBDRLK010000230.1:0-4527 GCA_043813155.1 Pseudomonadota bacterium
CAGCAGGAATCGATGTCGGAACATTATATTTCAAATCCGTCATCAAGGACGAATCGGGGAGCATCACAAGGAAGGACTATCTTCCCCATCACGGCGCGCCGTGGAAAGCCATGCTGGAATGGCTTGAAGGGCTTGAGCTGGATGGAAGGGTCGTCATGGGCCTCAGCGGCATCGAGGACGGGCTGCTCACCTCCGTGCCCGGTGTGTCACGCTACGACGGAGCGCGGTGCCTCCTGGAGGGCGCGAAGTCGGCGGCCGGCCTCGTTGACGGCATCATCGATATCGGCGGCTCGTCCCTCAGCCTCATCGAGCTCAACCGCGAGGGTGAGTTTGAATCCTATTGCACGAACTCGCTGTGCGCCGCGGGGACGGGCTCGTTCCTCGACGAGCAGGCCAGGAGGCTCAGCGTCAGCTATGACGATATCAAGAGTTATGAATTCGTCGCCTCGCCGCCAACCATCGCCAGCAGGTGCGCGGTTTTCGCCAAGAGCGACCTGATCCACCGCCAGCAGGAGGGCTACTCCAAGCAGCAGATGTGGTCGGGGCTGTGCCGCGGGCTTTCCCAGACCATTCTCAACACGCTGTTCAAAGGCAGGCCCGTGCGGGGAAAAATCCTGATCGCAGGCGGCGTGAACCAGAACAGGGAGGTTCTGCGATGGCTTGGGAGCCTCGTTCCGGGAGCCGCCATCATGTCCATCGGGGACGGCCATCTTCTTCAGGCTGCAGGCGCGGCCATGCTTGCCTACACGTCCGGCGCCGCGGCCGAGAAGTTCGACGTGCTGAAAGAAAAGCTCCGTCCCCTGCTCGAGCAGCTCGAGGGCATGCAGGACAAGTGGGCCAGGGACAATGAAGACGAGCCCCTTGCCCTCAAGCTCTCCACCTGCTGCTCCTTCGAGGTGGCGGACTCCTACACGGACGAGAACGGAACCGAGGTGCGCATCAGCACATGGCCTTCCAGGGGCGCGGCGGCGTCATGCTTCATGGGGGTCGACGTCGGCTCCACGAGCACCAAGGCCGTGCTCATCGATGGAAACAAGGAGGTTCTTCTCGACCTGTACCGCAAGACCCTGGGAGACCCCATCGGCGCGGTGCGCCATATCTTCGACGCCCTTGACAGGATAGCGATCGAGCGGGGAGCGGACATCGAGATCCTGGGCTGCTCCACCACGGGGTCGGGCAGGAAAATGATGGGCATGATCCTCGGCGCCGACCTGATCATGAACGAAATCACCGCGCACGTCAGGGGCGCCATGTGCGTGGACTCCGACGTGGAAACGATTTTCGAGATCGGCGGGCAGGACTCCAAGTTCATCAAGCTCCAGGCCGGCGAGGTCCAGGACTCGAACATGAACTACATCTGTGCCGCGGGCACAGGGTCTTTCGTGGAAGAGCAGGCGAACAAGCTCGAGTACAAGGTATCGGAGATCGGCGACCTGGTCATGGGCGTCACGCCGCCGCCCACCTCCGACCGCTGCACGGTTTTCATGGAGCAGGATCTCAACGCGCTGATCCGCAAGGGCTACACGCCCATCGAGGTCCTGGCCGGCATCATGCGATCGGTAGTGCAAAACTACCTGAACAAGGTCGTGGGCCGAAGAAAGTTCTCCACGAAAAAGATCGCCTTCATGGGGGCCACGGCGCGCAACAAGGGGCTCGTGGCCGCCTTCGAGCGGCACCTGGAAGCCCCCATCGTGGTGTCGCCCTACTGCCACGTCATGGGCGCCTTCGGCGCCGCGGTGAGCGTCCGCGACAAGCTCGCTGCCGGCCGGGCGGCGACGACGTTCAAGGGCCTTTCCATCCTCAGAAGAAAAATCGAGATACGCCGCGACACCTGCGATCTTTGCAACAATGCGTGCAACATCACCTTCGCGAGCATTGAAGGCGAAAAAACCTCGCCCTCCTGGGGCTACCTGTGCGGCAGGGACCCGGAAGAGAAGAAGGTCAGGATCAGGACCGAGCTGCGCCTCTTCAAGAAGAGGGAAAAGCTGCTCAGGCAGGCGGGCCGCGTCAAGGGGCTTTCCAAAGACGCGCCTGTCGTGGGCATCCCCAACAGCCTGACGACCTTCGCCTGCATACCCCTGTGGAGAAGGTTTTTCGGGGAGCTGGGTTTTCGCGTTTCCACGTCGGGCAAAACCGACGAGGAAGTCAAGACAAAAGCGCTGGAGCTCGTCAACGCCGACTTCTGCTATCCCGTGAAAGTGCTGTTCGGCCACGCTCACAAGCTCATGGAAAGGGACGAGCTCCGGGCCATCTTCATTCCCCACATGGTGGCCAATGAAATCAACGAGCACACGACGGACTCGCAGTTCTGCCCATGGGTCCAGGGCGCGCCTTCATCCGTAAAGACCTCTTTCAGGCAGCACGGGATCGATGACGACAAGATCGTCGCCGCCATCGTGGATTTCAGGCTGCCCGACAGGAAAATCGCGCAGTACCTGCACAAGGCCCTGGCGGCAAAGCTGCAGGTCTCAAGGGCGCAGATCCTGGAGGCCTGGACAAAGGCGCTCATAAGCCAGAAGGAATTCGAGGACGGCTGCGTCCGGGAAGGCACAAAGGCGCTCGAGGAGCTTCAGGCAAGCGGAAAGCGCGGCCTCGTCATCGTGGGCAGGCCTTACAATGTCAACGACTACGGCATCAACGTCGATCTGCCGGAGAAAATTTCCGAGTACGGCTATACCGTCATCCCGGTTGACTTCCTGCCCTTCAGGCCCGAGCTGCTCGGTAAGCGATACCACAACATGTACTGGAACTACGGCCAGCGCATCCTCAGCGCGCTGAGGCAGGTGGCGGGCAACGGGAATCTCAACGCCGTTTACCTGAGCAACTTTTCCTGCGGCCCCGATTCCTTCATCCTTTCCTATGCCGAGGATATCATGAAGGACAAGCCCATGCTGATCCTGGAGCTCGACGAACACGGCGCGGACGCGGGCTACATCACGAGGATCGAGGCGTTCGTCGACGTGCTGGCAAACCAGAGACGCGAGAACTCCGCCCCCATGTTCGAGACCTACGCCCCCCCCCGACGACTGGCCCAAGCGCATGGTGTGGATCCCGCCCATGATCGACAACGGGGCCAGGTTTTTCGCCGCCGCGTTCAGGGGGTTCGGCCTGGAGTCCGAGGCGCTGCCCCTGGAAACCATGAAATCCCTTGAACTGGGCAGAAAGCTGACCAGGGGATCCGAGTGCCTGCCCACCGCGGCCACGCTCGGCGTGCTCGCCCAGGTCATCCAGGAAAGAGGGCTCGACCCGTCGAAGCAGGCCCTGTTCATGCCCACGGCCGAGGGGCCCTGCAGGTTCGGGCAGTACGCCACGTGCCACAGGCTGGCCCTGGAAAAAACCGGCCTGGACGACATTGCGATCCTGTCCCCGTCTTCCTACAACACCTACATGGGCCTGCCCGAGGGCCTGCGCCGCTACCTCTGGGACGTCATCCTCTGCGCGGACCTGTTCACCAAGCTCGGATGCAGGCTGCGGCCCTACGAGGCCGAGGAGGGCAGCGTGGACGGCATGCTCGGGGCGCAGGAAGCGGCCCTCATGAGGGCCCTGGAATCAAGAATGGACCTCCTGCCCGTTTTCAGGTCGGCCGTGAAGGCGCTCGAGGGCGTCGAGCTGAAAAAGACACGCAAACCCCTCGTCGGGATCGTCGGCGAGATCTACGTGCGCTCCAACTCCTTCTGCAACGGCAAGGTGATCAGGGCCATCGAGCGCTACGGCGGCGAAGCGTGGCTCTCGCCCATCAGCGAGTGGATCCTCTACACGTCCGAGACGGCCAAGCGGTGTGCCTGGGCCGGCACGACCATCAACATGTTCAGCTCCCCGCTGGATGCCGCAAAGCTCTGGCTGAAGGACAGGTTCCTGCACTCGGTTGAGCATAAATTCTACAAGGCCGCGGACAGCATCCTGCGCGACCGCCACGAGCCTCCCATCGGAGAGGTGATCGACGCGGGCGAGCGCTACATCCCCGTCGAGTTCGAGGGAGAGGCCATCCTGACCATCGGCAGGGCCGTCAAGTTCATCGACCAGGGCGCCGCCATGGTGGTCAGCGCCAATCCCTTCGGGTGCATGCCGGGAACCATCTCGGCCGCCTGCCTCGCCGAGGTCCAGCGCGCCACGGGCGTGCCCATCGTCAACATGTTCTACGACGGCGAGGAGAGCATCAACGACAAGCTGGCAAGCTTCATCGGCAACTTGAGCACCAGGCTGGAAGCGCGCCAGGCTGCGGCCCGCACGTCGCATGCCGCTTTGTAGCAATCATTCCGGCGACTAAAATACATCTCATAAGGGCTCGCGAAGAAATAAGTTCCCAGTTTGAGGTGATTTACTAACATTATATTCAGAAGCCTTTTCTGGGCGTCGAGGCGCCCGGCTGGCAAGGCGCGGGGTCCCCAGCCCGACGGAGGCGTAGTCGTTCTACGTCGAGGAGGGATGGGGTGCAGCAACGCAGCCCGGCGGGATGGATCGGCGTCCAGAAGGTGAAATACTTTTTGAGTGACTCCTAAAGCCCCGCCTGTTTAAACCTCGCTACGA
>JBDRLK010000231.1:0-7625 GCA_043813155.1 Pseudomonadota bacterium
CTTCAGGGACCTTTCCAATCTCGTAAACCCTGCTGCAGGCGAACGCGTCCTTGAAAATGTTCCAGGAAAAATCCCCCACCGCGCAGACCCTATAGCCCCTGTCTTTGAGAGACGAGAAAATAGATTCCATCGACTTCTGTCTCGATTTCATGAAGTCATCGAAAACCGACAGTATGTTGTAAGTGTCCTGGCCCGTAAAGGCCGCCTTGATGCAGGGCACGGTCAGGGCATCGGCGCATGTCTCAAGCTTCCCCCAGGCGCCCTGTTCGAGGAGCGAGTCAATGAGCGGCGCCCGCCCCTTGCCGATCACGCGCTCGGGCAGCGAATCCACCATGAAGATCCAGATGCGGGCCTTCTCATCTTCCTTCACCTTCCCGGCCCGGATACTCGCTTCAGCGGCGACCGGGCTGCGCTGCGACATTTCACTGCTGAGCAGCGAGGAGAATATCAGGAGAAACGTCAGTACGGGAATAATGACGTAGAGTAATCGCTTCACTGCAACCGCCACCCTGATTCTGCCTGGCGGCAGACTGAATTTCGAAAACCGCACAAGGAATTATCCGCTTTTCTCCCCCGACAGGACCCCGCTGATCTTGCTTCGCATCTCTGCCAGTCCGTAGGGCTTGGCAAGACAACCGCAAAAGCCGTACTGCCTGAAATTGGCCAGGATCGGATCGGTCGAATAGCCGCTGGAAACAATGGCCCTGGCCCCGGGATCGATCTTCAGCAGCTTACCGATGGCCTCCCTCCCGCCCTCGCCTCCTGCCACGGTCAGGTCCATGATGACGACGTCGAAGGGCCTGCCCGACTTCTTCGCTTTCCTGTACTGTGCCAGCACCCCGGCTCCATCCCTTGCCGCCGTGACCCTGCATCCCAGCTTCTCGAGCATCACGGTCGAGGAACGAAGGACCATCTCGTCGTCATCCATGAGAAGCACGCGCACTTTCTCCTTGAATGCCGGGACAGCCTGCTTCTTTTTCGAAGGAGGCTCTTTCTCCGTGGCCGGAATGTACACCTGAAAAGTCGTGCCTTTCCCAAGGCTTGATTCCACGGTGATATGCCCGTCATGGTTCCTGACAATGGAATAGCTGACCGCAAGGCCGAGCCCGCTGCCCTTCTGCTTTGTCGTAAAATAGGGATCGAAGATAAGCGGGAGGTTTTCCATTGATATGCCGATTCCCTCGTCCTTTATGGACAGCTTCACGTATTTTCCCCTGGCCAGCGGCAGGGCGTGGCCACTTCCGACCTGCACGTTTTCCGCTGACACCCTGACGAGGCCGCCCTTGGGCATGGCCTGGTCCGCGTTGATGACCAAGTTGTTGATGACCTGGCTGATCTGGCCCTCGTCGATGTCCACCGGCCAGAGGTCGTCGGGAATCTTCACAACGCCGCGCGCGCTCGATCCCCTGAGGGAAAAGCCCGCTGTTTCCTCGACCAGCTGCTTGATGGAAGCCGGGTTTCGTATCGGCGCCCCGCCCTTGGAAAAGGTGAGCAGCTGCCTTGTCAGGTCCCTGGCTCGCAGCGATGCCTTTTCCGCCTCCGTGAGAAGGTCGTAGGCCTTCTCCCCCGGTTTGCCCGACATCCTGGCAACGATGATATTGCCCAGGATGGCCGTGAGGATATTGTTGAAGTCATGGGCAATGCCGCCGGCAAGGACCCCTACCGACTCGAGCTTTTCAGCCTTGGTGAGCTCCTCCTCGATTTTTCTTTCCCGCGTGATATCGCGAAACACCAGGACAACGCCCACGATCCTGCTCTCCCTGTCCCGGATGGGCGCGCCGCTGTCCTTGAGGATTCTCTCGGTGCCGTCCCTGGAAACGAGCACGGTGTGATTGGCCAGGCCCACCGTGGCGCCGGTCCTGACAACTTTGTCCACGGGGTTTTCGCACTCTTTGCGCGTCCTTTCATTGATGATAGGAAAGACTTCCCTGAGCGGCTTCCCCGCAGCCTCTTCCTGGGACCAGCCCGTAAGCTGCTCCGCCACCTTGTTCACGAGCACGATTCTTCCTTCAGTATCCGTGGCAATCACGCCGTCCCCGATGGACCGGAGCGTGACGGCCAGCCTCTCCCTTTCGGCGGCCAGGGCCTCCTCGGCGAACCTGCGCTGCATCACGATGGACGCCTGGCTGACGAATGCCCCGATGAGGCGCTTGTTCAGCTCGCTGCCCCCCCTGACGGCAATCGTTGTGTTTCCGAAGAGCCTGCCTCCACGCTTGAACCCGACGGAATAGATTTCCTTGATACTGAAGAGCTTCTCGATCGCGCGGCAGGCCTTTTTCGGGACCCTGCGGAAGAAAATCTCGTAAAGGCCCCCTTCCACCTTCACGAGTTCACCCTTCGTGAGCTGGGATTTTATTTCACTGTCCAGCCTGCTGAACTTCATGCCCGACACGCGCGTGCCGATCAGCTTGTCGAGATTCCTGAGCTTTTCCCCGGCCAGCCCCAGGACTTTGCGTACCTCGAGAGCGCCGGTTTTCTCGTCGTATGAATTGACGCTGATGACCGCTTCGCCGACCAGCTCCCTGAGCTTTTCGCCAATGAAATCATAGATGTCCCGTTCGGGGGGAAGCTCCACGAGCTCCATCGCGGTCTCCGCTAAAATCCTCATTTCCTCCTCCGCGCGCCTCTGCTCGGTTATGTCGATGGCCATCTCGTAACGCACCATCCTGCCGTCGGGCCACAGGATGGCCTTGTCCAGGCAGCGGTACCAGCGATTGTTTTTCCTGTTGCAAAATTCCCATATGGTGGTTTTACCTTCGTTATCGCCGAAAATCCGGTCGTTTGTGCAAAACGGGCAGGGGGTCTTCAAACCCTGAAGAGCTTCGTGGCATTTCCTGCCCACAGCGTCGCCGAACACCTCCCGGAGCTTGTTGTTGATAAAAAGCACCTCGCAGGTATCCGGGTCTGCGACGTAAATCGGCTCGTCGATGCCATCCATGATGGAAAGGAGCCGGCCGTGCTCGGCCTCGAGCGCTTTCCCGGCTTTCTTTCTAGCGGTAATGTCGCGGCAGATGATCAGGACCGACTCCCCGCCGGCGGCCACCATCCTCGCTTCGAAGTCCCTTTCGCTCCCGCTGATGGGAAGCCGGTATTCGAGGAGCTGCACTTCATCGCTCTTCAGCGCCTTGGCCATGCTGTCCATGAGCCGGCCGGCAAGATCGGGCGGCAGCACGTCACCCGCCTTTTTTCCGAGAAACTCTTCGGGTGAGACGTACAGCTCCTCTTTTTTCGAGGCCTTGTAGCTGAGGAAGACACCATCCTTGTCCAGCTGGAACATGAGGTCCGGGATGGCGCTGAGCAGGGCCCGGTTCTTCTCTTCGCTCCTTCGCAGATCCTCATACGCCTTTTGCTGGTCGGTGATGTCCCGTATCGCGGTCACGCGCACGCGCCGGCCCTTGTATGGGATCGGCTTTCCGCGCAGCTCGCCCGCAAAGGTCGATCCGTCCTTGCGAAGGCCCACGGCCGTGTAGGGCTCCTCGGACCCCGAGATGATGTTGCGGCGCACGAGGTCCCTGGACCCCGGGGCCGCGAATTCCAGTGCGTTCATTCCCACGACCTCGGAAAGCTCGTAGCCGAAAAGGGCTGCGAAAGCGTTGTTGGACTCGAGGATCAAGCCCTTGTCGTGAATCGCCAGGCCTTCGAACGCGGCGTCGGACAGCCTGTGCAGCTTTTCATCGCTCTCCATCAGCGCTTCCCGGGCGCCTGCCGCCGCTTTTTCGAGCTTTGCGACCCTTTTTCGCAATTGCCTATCCTCTTTCTGCGGCTGCTTCGTCCCGCCTTTGCCTTCTTTTATCATCCCCTGTTCCCCCTGTTTCATTGAGGGCTCTCGCCCTTCAGGCTGCCGGCCGGAAAATCCGACGGAAAGAAAATAATAAATCAGCTCCGGCACGTAAGTCAATTCTTTTGCCGGTGAACGGTTCGATTTGACCGGCTTTTACTGATATCAGTCAACAATTTCCGAAAGGTCCCGGCCGGGAGCTCCCCCCGGAATCCTGACTGCACCCTTTCACATTGACTTTCACATTGACAGCATGTCCAAACTGCCTAAAGTTTGATACTATGCATCTTCAGCAGGATTTCCAGGAAATGCCTCCACGAAAGAAAACCGCGGCGGGACGCCGCCCCACGCGCGTCCTGCTTGTGAAAGCACATCACGACGACCCGTCCATAAGGCAGGTCACCCACCCGCTGGGCATCATGTACGTTGCGGCCTGCCTGAAACGCGATTACGGGCACGATGTGCGCATTTTCGACATGCGCGTCAATGGTTTCGATTACGCGCGACTCGAGGAGGAAATCCGCTCGTTCTCTCCGGATATTGTCGGGATCAGCGCGCTGACATCGGAAACCGGCTCCATGGACAAGATCGCGGCCTGTGCAAAGAAAGTCAATCACGGGACTCCGGTCATCCTCGGCGGCCCGCACGCAACGGCTTACGGCGATCAATCCATCACGTCGCCGGACATTGACTACGGCGTCGTGGGGGAAGGTGAAATCACGGCCGGCAGGCTGATCGAACGGCTGACGGCGAAAAGGGACGTGGACGACCTGAAGGGGCTGGTCTTCCGGCGCGACGGGAACGTGGTCAATACCGGCCGCGCGGAGCTTGTCGAAAATCTCGACGATCTGCCCCCGCCGGCGTACGATCTCATCCCCATCGGGGAATACAAGAAGTTCTACCGGTTCAGCCGGACCGGAAGGGGCGACTACATGTGCATCTTTTCCTCGCGGGCATGCCCCTACCGCTGCATATACTGTCACAACATTTTCGGGAAAAAATTCAGGGCCCGAAGCGCCGAAAGCCTCGTTTCCGAGATCCGGCATCTTTATGACAGGTACGGCATCAGGGAATTCGAGATCCTCGACGACATCTTCAATTTCGACCGGAAACGCGTCCTGGAATTCTGCGACCGGGTCGTGGAAAGCGGAATGAACATCACGCTTGCCTTCCCCAACGGTCTGCGCGGCGACCTGCTCGACGAGGAGCAGCTGCGCAAGCTGAAGCAGGCCGGCACCATCTATATCGCGCTGGCCATCGAGACGGCATCGGTGCGGATGCAGAAGGTCATAAGGAAGAACATCAACATCGAGAAGGTGCGCCGCAACATCGAAATCGCCCGTTCGCTCCGCATCCACAGCCACGGGTTTTTCATGATGAGCCTGCCCGGCGAAACACTCGAGGAAATGAAGATGACCGTGGATTTCATCCTGTCGTCGAAGCTGCACACGTTCAACCTCTTCATGGCCATGCCCTTTGAAGGCACGGAAATGGGAAGGATGGCCAGGGAAATGGGCAGGGACGTGGTCACGGATTTTTCGCAGGACTACTACACGCGCAAATTCGTCAACCTGACCGACGTTCCCGGGGATGTGATCAACGAAATACGGCGCAATGTGCTGCTTAGATTCTACGCCAACCCCGTGAGGATTTACAATATCATGAGGGACTTTCCAGGCGACGCAAGCCCTCTTCGCCTGGCCAAGCTCTTTTTCCGCCGCATGCTCTGGAAAACCTGACTCGCCAACTGACTGCCGACGGCTGATTCCTTTGCGGTGGCGGTGGAGAGACTAATCATTTATCGGCGGAAGCTCGCCTTTTCTTGCCGCGTAACGGACAGATATCCTTCTTCGCAATAGATGAAGATATTAAATACATCCTGCGAGTTGTTTTGTCAACATACTAAAACAAATCACGGGTGGTGGTCGGCTCAAGGTATCTCGCTACCGCGTCGAGAATGTGCCATCCGCACATCCGCGAGGAGCCGGCCGCGGCCCAATGATCCGCATGGCGAAAGTGGCCGAAACATTCGCCAGTTGCCACCGTGATCCTGGCAAAACCGCCGGTTTTCAACGTTTTGACACGGGAGAGGTTTTTGCAGCGGTTTCCAACCGATGCTTGTCGCAGACCGCTGCGACGCCGCGGCCCGTCCTGTCCCGGGTCTCGACGCGGAGGACATCGGGATCTACAAGCCGAGGCGTCCACAGGAAACTGTCCTGTACCGGACCATCCAGGAAAATCTGGAAACCTGGCTGACCACGGTCCGGGAGGCCGATCCCGATTCGGACCCGGTTCCATCCTATGTCGAAAACGAGTTCAGGAAGACCTTGACATGCGGGATCCTCTGTCACGGATTTTGTCGATGCGTATGCACGAGTGCAACGTGCCGCCGCCAATGCCTGGTGGCCTTCTCCTGCCGCGCCAGGGCTGTCTGCTGCTCCTGCGCAGCCAGGTACATGAACCAGACGGCTTCTCATTTGCTGGACAACGTCCTTCCCAGGACACCTTTCAGGCAATGGGTCTTGGTTCTGCCGAAACGTCTCAGATTCTTTTTGCAACGCGACAGCAAACATGCGGGCGGCGTGCTGCGCATCCTGCTGCGCGCGCTCGACACCGCGATTCGCAAGGCCAGCCCCGGCGCGCCGCGCAACGCAAGGATCGGCGCGGTCTCGTTCATCCAAAGGTTCGGATCCAGCCTCAACGAGCACCTTCACTATCACAGCGCCGTGACCGACGGCGTGTTCAGCGAAAATAGTGATGGCCAGATCGAGTTCTTCGAGGCCACGGGCCTTACACCGCAGATCATCGAGGAGCTTTGCGAAACACTGCGAAGGCGCATCCTGCGCTACTTCGTGCGCCACGGCCTGCTGGACGAAGCCGCGGCCGAGGCCATGCTGGCCTGGGAGCACAGCGGCTTCTCGCTGGACGCCTCGATCCGTATCGAGGACTGGGATCGGATGGCGCTGGAACGATTAATCCGCTACTGCGCCCGCCCTCCGTTCGCCGAGGGCCGCCTCCAGCGCTCCGGCGACGGCACCATCCTCTACCTGCCCGGCGACAGCGTCCAGAACCCCGGCGCCCTCGCCATGACTCCCGTCGAGTTCCTTCAAAAGCTTTCCGCCCTCATCCCTCCTCCTCGCGTCCATCGCCATCGCTTCTGGGGCGTGCTTGCTCCGCACAGCAGACTGCGCGGCAAAGTGATAGACTCCGCCGCCCCCGCAGGTGTTCTTGCCGCGCAGCTTCAGCAAGCCGCCGCCAGGATGGGGATCGACACCGGGCAGGACTATGATGACCGTCCTGCCGGGGACCATGGTCTACCCGGCGAGGACAGCACGCCGCCGCCGGCCAAGCCGGCGTCAAACAAGTCAGCGCGGGCACGCCGGCTGTCAATGATGTGGGCCATGCTCATCGCTCGCATCCATGAAGCTCTCCCCCTGCTCTGCCCCAAGTGCGGGGAGCCCATGAAGATTATCTCCTTCATCACCGAGCCCGAGCCGATCGAAAAAATCCTCCGGCACATCGGCGAGCCGACCGAGCCGCCTCCTCTTTCACCGGCCCGCGCTCCGCCCCAGTGTGATCTGGATTTTTACGACGATCCGGCCTGAGACAATCATGACGACTATCCCCATGACCGCCGTTCCAGGAAAGCGGCGGCATCAGGTGAGCTGCACCTTCACGAACAACCACCTGGCGCACCGCCGCCGCCAACCCATGTCTTGCCGTTCTCCGGGATTGACTTTCTGTCCCGAGCATGGTCTATTTTTATTATGGAGACAGTGGGGAGGTTCACGGGAGGGACCACGGGATCGAATTGAAAGGAGAAAGGCCCTTTGAAACGCCTATCCTT
>JBDRLK010000232.1:0-22228 GCA_043813155.1 Pseudomonadota bacterium
GGCTCCCCTACCCTGGATTGTTAGAGGACGGGAGCCTGAAGGCTCCCCTACCCTGGATTGTTAGAGGACGGGAGCCTGAAGGCTCCCCTACCCCGGATCTTGGTTTGATTGCACCTTCGAATCGATCATGACGACACGCGACTGGCAGCTCAAGGTTACTCTCTTCATTGTCTCGGTCTGTCTTCTCTGTCTCGAAATCCTTCACATCCGCATCTTCGGGTATGCGGCCGCCCCGATCCTGTCCTATTGCGCCATCAGCTTCGCCATGCTGGGATTCGCCGGGGGGGCGGCGATTGTCAGCATTTTCCCCCGCATCCTGAAATGGGATGTCTTTAAAACGGTTATTGTCCTTTGCGTTCTGTTTTCCCTGTCCATCTACCTTTCGGGCGGCGCTCTTGCCGTGCTGGGGGGCCTGAGCGACCCCGTGAAAAAACCGGACTTTGACGCTGCGGCCGTTTTTACGCTCCTTCCCTCCCTGCTGCCCTACCTGTTTACCGGGCTGATCGTTGCGGTCATCTTCTCCACGCTGCCTTCCATGTCGGGCGAAATCTATTTCATCAACCTGCTCGGGTCGGCCGTCGGCTGCCTCATTCCGCTCTTCCTCCTCCGCCGGGCCGGGGCCGAGCTGCTGCTGGGCGCGGTTGCGGCCGGCTCTTTCGCCGCCTGCCTGCCGCTTCTCCCGCGCCTGGGCCGGTCTCTTCGCCTGGCCCTGGCCGCCGCGGCCCTCGCCGCCGCGGCCGCGATCCCCCTGTCGGGCAGGCTGTTCGACTTCAAGCCCGACCCGACGGACCAGATATCCGTGCTCTCGCGGGTCATGGAAAAAACGGGGCGCGAGCCTCCGGTCAGGGAAACAAGCCTGTGGGACCCCGTGGGCAGGATCGAGGTGTACAAAACGCCCGGCGGCAAGGTGAGCGTTCCCGAGAAGCTGGATTACAGGATCATCGTTGTCGACGCCGGCGCCTCCACGCTGATGGTCCATCCGCCTGAAAAGAAGGGCTGGGGCAGGGAGCTTTTCGAGGACAGCCTCTACGGCATCGGCTACCACGTGACGAAGAGGAATCCCGACGTGCTCGTCATCGGCGTGGGCGGGGGCACGGACATCCAGACCGCCGTGCACTGGGGCGCGAAAAGCGTCACGGGCGTCGAGATCTCGCTGTCGACGATCAGGCTGCTGGAGACCCGGTACCGCGACTTCGCCCGTCTCACGGGACCCGGCAGAAACGTGGAGCTCGTGCATGCCGACGGACGAAATTACGCCAAGAACACGCAAAAGCGCTTTGATCTCATCCAGCTGACCGGCGTGGACACGCTGACGCTCTCGTCGCCCGGCGCCATGGTCCTCGTCGAGGACTACCTTTACACGGTCGAAGCATTCAGGGATTTTCTCAGCATCCTGAAACCGGAAGGCACGCTGGTCGTCCTGCGCTTCGATTCAGAGCCCATCAACCTGGGAGCGATCGCCTTTCACGCCCTCAAATCCCTGGGCGTGGACAATCCCTACACGCACATCGTGGCGATCAACCAGGGAAGGCTCGCGGGCATCATGGTGTCCGGAAAGCCTTTCTCCGACCGGAAGATCGAGGCCGTCAGGACCATGGGGGCAAGGACGAAAATCAACGAGATCACCATTCCCCACTATGACTACTACGGCGTGAGGCTTGGCGACCCCATCAACATCATCTATCTTCCGCGCGCCGAGTATTTCGAAAAGCTGAAGACCATCCTGCAGGGCGTCGCGGGCAGGCCCGGCATGTCCGGCCTTCGCAAGCGGCTGCTCTCCTTCCAGATCCCGACCGACGACAAACCTTATTACATGGCGGGGCGCATCATCCAGTGGCTCCAGAAAGGCAAGGCCGTTCGCTCCCTGCGTCTCATTCGAAACACGTGGCTCATGATCCTCGTCCTGTCATCGCTCTTTCTCCTGCTCCCCCTCCTTTCGGGCGCCCGGAAATACCCGCTGAACCTCTCCTCCCTCTCGCTGCTCTTCTTCTTCTTTTCCATTGCCGTGGGCTTCATGTTCGTTGAAATCGGCCTGATCCAGAAGACCATCATTTTCATCGGTTACCCGGGGGGGTCGGCAACGCTCGTTCTTGCCGCGCTGCTCCTCGGAACAGGCACGGGAAGCTACGTGTCGGGGCGCCTGCGCCTCGAGCCCGCCAGGCTGGTCCTCATCGCCGCGCCGGCGGCTTTCCTGGTCATCGTGCTCCATACCCTCGCGGGCGGCGGCCTGTTCGAGGCCCTGGCCGGGATGGGCGCGCTCGCCCGGTGGCTGGCCTGCTGCCTTCTCATTTTCCTTGTCGGCATACCCATGGGCTTCATGTACCCGTCCGGCCTGCGCACGGTCAACGAGCGGTTCGCCATGTTCGTGCCCTGGGCCATTTCCGTCAACGGATTTGCTTCGGCCTCGGCCTCGGTCATCGCCCTGCCCACGGGAATCTTTGCGGGTCACACGTTTCTTATCATCACGGGCGGCTGTTTCTACCTTCTGGCGGCGGCGCTGATGGGGCTCTACCTGCTTAAAAGGGGGCCGCAGAAGGCATGATTCCACCGGGATCGACGGCCTGCTGCGCGGTATTGGGCTCCAGAGCATCCACCGTCGCGGCGTGCCTTCTGGTCGCCCTGGCCTCGGCCTGCAGCGGCCGGCAGCAGACCGCCGATGCATCCGCGCCCGTGAACCTGTATGCCAGGGCCGTCTCGCCCTTTCATGCAGAGATCGGCTGGGAGCCGACAGGCGGCGGCAATGCGCTGTATCAGGTTCAGCGGCGAACGGGGGACGGCCCCTGGATGACCCGCGCCGCGCTCCCCGAAGACGAGCCCTATTTCCTGGACCTCGGCCTCCTGCCGGAAACGCGCTACTTCTACAGGGTCGGCGCGGCGCGGGCGGGCGCGCCCATCCTGTTTTCCGAAGACGTGGCCGTCGAAACACCCATGAGCTTCCTGCCGCAGATCGATGTCCGCGTCCTCGACGCCCCTCTCATGCAGCCGGGCGTGACGGTCTTCAGCATAGAGGACCCTGATTACCTGGTGGAATTCGCCGCCCTGGTCGCGGTTGACGATGAGGGCAACGTCATCTGGATGATCGGGGACGAGCGCTTCTTCGTGATCACGGACTTTGACTTCGCCCCGGACGGCACCATCATCGCCATGGTCGGCTCCGCCCTCGAGCACATCAGCATGAGCGCGGAAAGGCTTTATCGCTACGACAAGAGGCTGCTTCACCACGACATCGATGTCACGCCCTGGGGAACCACGCTCGCCATCGCGGGTTACGGCGACCGCTCGGCCGACGGCACGCCCCATTCCGCCGACGCGATCGTGGAATTCGACCTGGAGACAAAAAGGGAAACCGGCGCCTGGCCCCTGAGAGAGGCGGTCCCCTTCGAGGACATCTGCGTGCAGTGTTTTTTCGGCGAGGACTATTTTTTCGGCCATGACTGGACCCACCTGAACGCCCTGCTTCTCGATCCGGATTTCGAGCACCTGTACCTCAGCGTGCGCAACCTCAACAGGATCTACAAGATTTCCTATTCCACGGGCCTTCCCGTCTGGGTCATGGGGGAAGGGGGCGACTTCGGCCAGGGCCTTTTCTTTCACCAGCACGAGCCCGAGCTCGTCGGCGAGGGCCGCATGCTTCTTTTCGACAACGGCCTGCACCGCGCGGGCACGGATTATTACAGCCGCGCCATCGAGGTGCGCTTCGACGCGGAAAATAAAGCCGCAGAGGTCGTCTGGGAGTACAGGGAAAAACCTGATTTTTTCACGGGCATCGGAGGCGACGCGGACCGGCTGGCCAACGGCAACACCCTCATCACCGACTCCATAAACGCCAGGATCATCGAGGTTGCGCCCGACGGGCAGGTCCTGTGGGAGCTGAAGCTTCCTCTTCCTTACCGGATCTACAAGGCCATCCGCCTGGAGCGCTTTCCGCCCGCGCCCGCCGGGTAATTTTCCCCCGACGGGTAGGTGAGGCTTCAGCCTCCCTTTTTCCGGATCGGGCGGCTGAAGCCGCCCCTACCCGAGGGGAGTTATCACGGGCGGCTGAAGCCGCCCCTGCCCGGGATTTTTATTTTTCATTTCATATTTTTCATTTTGCATTATATTTCAGATTACAATGTCCCTGGCTGACAACATGAAGCTGAGCCTGGAAATCGGGCGCAGCGCATGGATAAGGAGGCGGCCGTTCCTGGTCTATTTCAAGCCCACGCCGCGATGCGACCTGCGATGCGAGATATGCAGCCGCTGGAAGCAGAAGCCGGACCCGGGACGGGAGCTTCCCCTCGACAAAATAAAACCCATGCTCGAGAAAATCAGGCGGGCCGGGGGCGCCGTGCTCACGCTCTGGGGTGGAGAGCCCATGCTGCGAAAAGATCTTCCGCAGATCCTCGGCGCGGCAAAGGGCCTGGGATACAGGACATCGATCTGCACGAACTGCAACCGGCTCGAGCGCAGGGCGGGCGAGGTCCTTCCGCACCTGGACGTGCTTCTGTGCTCCCTCGACGGCTACGGGGAGGTTCACGACAGGCTGAGGGGCGTCAAGGGCCTTTTCGAGCGCGCCGTCAGGGGCATCCGCCTCGCCCGGGAGCAGCGCGGCCTCACGATCAAGATCTGGGCCACGGTTCACAGGAAGAACATGGACCAGGTCGAAAAGCTCGCCCGGCTCGCGCAGGATCTTGGCGTGGGCATAGAATTTTTCCCGGTCTCGGCCATCGCGGGATACAACGACGGAATCCTGCCCGGACGGGAGGAGCTGAAGCAGGCCTTCGAAAAAATCATGGAGCTCAAGCGCAGCGGCATGCCCGTTCGCAATCCCGACAGGGTCCTTCGCATCATGCGGGACAAGGCGCCCTTTACGTGCAATTTCGGAGCAACAGCCATCCACATCGACCATGCGGGCCGCGTCTATACATGCGAGAACGCGGCGGGTGAGCCGCTGCACGCGTGGGGAAAATACGACACCTTCGACCCTGAATCCGTTTTTGCATCCGATGGGTTCCGGGCCGTTGCCTCGCGCCTGCGAAAATGCAATCTTTGCAGGCTGCCGTGCGTGCTCGAGCTTTCGGGAAGCCTGCCTTACGCCCTGGCGGAGATGTTCTTCAAATTCAACCGTAGTGCGGGGCTTTAGCCCCGCTTCGAATCATAGCCCCGCTTCGAATCCATTTCCGACGGGAATTTGAGAAATATTTCAATACGAAGAGATTCGTCCCGGGATCATCTCGACCGTGATGTCCGGCGTGACAAAGAAGAACGTGTCGGCCTGGATTGCTGAAAAATGTTTTTTCCGGAAGGCCTCTGGAAAGCGGCGCATTATCATGACCAGGGTCGCGCGCGACGATTCCGACTGGCGATAAAGCTTGCACTGCTTCCGGTGGCCGCAATCATCGCACTTGCCCCTTCCTTCGTATACGGCAATGCCGCCGCTCTGGCCGGCGCAGTATCCCGCCATGATAATCCCGTTGGAGATGAGCTGGCTGACGGCAGGGGGCCTGCATCCGAACTCGGCGCACATCCTGCCCGTGAACTGCAGGCTGTGCTTCATCGCCGTCTGGATGCTCATGGGATCGAGCTGCGCGGAATCAAGCTTGCCTGCATCATACAGGAAGGAAAGGATCAGGTGAAAGATCACCTCGGCGTCGCTCGAGCCTTTCAGGCTCCTGCCCAGAAAATCCGGCATGGCCGCGACCAGGCTCTCCTTCACCCTCGCGAACCCTGCTATTCTTCCTTCCTGCGCGTAGACCCAGCCGCGATACCTGAAGGGCTGCATGTTCCATTTGCCGGGAGGCGGCGCGGTCGGCGACTCGAACCTTCCCAGAAGAGCCGTGGCGTCGGCATCCCTCAGGACCTTCATGAGTCCCTCGGCGTCCCTCGTAGGCGTGGGATGGCTTCTTAACAGGATGTCGCCCGCCTGGTAGAAAATGATGCCCCATCCTCCGAACTTGTCCGCGCTTTCACGAATCGCCTCCTGCTCGAGCGAATAGGCGCATCGAAGAAAAACAGGGTCCTTGCCCATGTATCCGATAATTCCAGGCATTTTATCTTGAGTTTAATTGAAAAAGTAAAAATGTAAATCAGAAAAGGATTACCGGGCAGTCGTCCTCAAAACGTTCGCGGCCTTCCTTTTTTCATTTTTCATTTTTAATGTCTTCCTCTTCGCCCTTTTCTTCCCCCGGCTCCTCTTCCGTGCCCTTCGGCGTGTCCTCCGCTTCTCCGGAATCGAACTTGCCCCCCTTGATAATCTTCTCTGTCTTCTTGTCCGTTATATATTTATGCAGCGGCCTGGCAACGAGGAATACGATCAATGCAATGATCGCAACCACGAGAAGAACGCTCCACAGCGGGCTCATGTAATCCATTGGATTTGCGCTTGGCTGGCCTTCAGGCAGCATGGTACACCTCAATCCTTTCTTGTTTAGACCAACCCAGGCCTCTTCAGGTTCCCCGGATTTCCGGCTTATTCCGGTTTCCCGGCTTCTTTTACTCTTCCATAACCTCTTCTTCCGGCGCGCCGTCGCCGGCCGGCTCGTCGGAAGATCCCATTGTAACAATATGGAACTCCACCCTCCTGTTCTCCTCCCGCCCCGCCTTGGTCTTGTTTGACGCAATCGGGACGTCCGGCCCGTAGCCCTTGGGCTCGAGCCTCGAGCTCTCGACGCCGCGCTCCACGAGATAGGCCTTGACGCTCTCGGCCCTCCGCTGGGAAAGATCGAGATTGTGCGCGCGCGTCCCCGTGTCGTCCGTGTGGCCCTGGACCTCCAGCACCACACTGGGATTGGCCTTCAGGATCGCGGCAACGGTATCGAGGACCTTGAAGGAATCCTTGCCCTTGATCTCGTCCGAGTCCTTCTTGAAGTTGATCTTCTGAAGGATCTTGAGCTCCGTCTCGGTAATCACGACCAGCACCTTGCCCTTGTCCGGGCAGCCGTCCTCGTCCTTGATGCCGTTGAACACCTCGGCCTCGTCGGGGCACTGGTCGCTCTCGTCCGGGATGCCGTCCTCGTCGTTGTCGGGCTCGGGGCACCCGTCCTCGTCATTGAACCCGTCCTTGTCCTCGGCCTCGTCGGGGCACACGTCCTTCGGGTCGGGCAGGCCGTCCTTGTCATTGTCTTCATCGGGGCAGCCGTCCTCGTCCTCGAAGCCGTCCATGTCCTCCATGCTGTCAATGTCCTCGTCGCTCTCGGGGCACTTGTCGGTTTCATCGGGAATGGTGTCGCCGTCGTGATCGAGGTCGGGACAGCCGTCGTCGTCCTCGAAATTGTCCATGTCCTCCTTCTCGGTCGGGCAGGAATCGTAGCCGTCCGGAACGCCGTCCTGGTCATCGTCCTTGTCCGGGCACCCGTCCTCGTCCTCGAACTCGTCGAGGTCCTCGGGCTCGTCCGGGCACTTGTCCTGCTTGTTCTTGATCCCGTCGTTGTCCCTGTCGTCGCTGCGCGCCGCCTTCTCCTCGTCGGGGACGGGCGCGTAGGCCAGCCCGAGAAAGACCCTGAAGACGGGGCTGCCGATGGCGGACAGGATGCCGGCCCCGCCGCCGACGATGAGCTTCAGGTCCTTGATGGGATAGATCTCGACGGCCCCGTCCGCCTCGAGGGGGGTCTCGCTCTCGTTGTCCGAAAAGAACCCCTTGTAGTAGCCGCTGCGTGACAGGGCCACGGAGCCGAAGAGCTCGCCCAGAATCCCCACGTAGCGGTGGGCCCTGTAGCTGACGCCCACACCGTAGGTGAGCTGGTCCTCCAGGCTCGTCGCGTACACCCGGGCCTCTTCCCTCCAGAAGTACCCCGCGTTGATTCCCACGTTGAGCCCATTCCACGTGTAGCCCAGCGCAAGGTTGGCATGGACCGTCACCATCTTGTTGCCCGCGTAGCTGTCGCCCCACGGGCCGTACCCGCCCACGGGAAGACCGAGGACCGGTATGAGGGCCATGCCGAACCCGTCCTTGCCAGGCTCGCCGACCAGCCGCACCTTGAAATGAAGCCTGGGGTCGCCGATGCCGCCCCAGCTCTCCAGGTCGCCCTCGACCGTGGCCAGCTCCGGGTTGTAGTTCTTGCCCTTCTGGTACACCGTAAAGGGCCAGGCCAGCCCTATCTGCACCCAGTTGAAGATGGAGATCGACGCCAGCAGCTCGATGGAATCATGGTACTCCACCACGGCCACCCTTTCCGACGCTCCGTCGCACTGGCCCTCGCCGGAGTCCGCCGCGCAGGTCAGGATGATGTAGGGCTTGTACTGAAATACATCGATAAGCCCGACCATCCACTGAAGGTGGGTGCCCACCCTGGCGCCCTCGACCGTCAGGAAGTTGCCCGTTCCCGGGGCCATCTTGAAATTCTGCACCGGGAAGGACGCCTCTATTCCCTCGTCGCCCTCCTGCGCATGCGCCCCCGCGGCGCCGAGCAGGATGACTGAAAGGACCAACGGGGCCCACCGCCTTCTTGAAAATATTTTTGTTGCAAACCTTGTCATGGTCTCCCTCTCCGGCCTTTTCCTCCGGTTTACTCTTTCGGTGAAATGATCATTGTCATCACGCGCCCTTCCTCCCTGGGGTGCTGCGTTATCACGCCGAGCTCTGCAACTGACTCGGCCACGCGCATCAGCAGCTGCCTGCCTATTTCCTTGTGCGCCATTTCCCTTCCCCTGAAACGAACCGTCAGCTTCGCCTTGTTTTTCTCTTCCAGAAACCTCTTGATGTTGCGGGTCTTCACCCCTATGTCGTGCGAGTCCGTGTTCGGACGGAATTTCACTTCCTTCAACTCTATGACGGTCTGGTTCTTTTTTGCTTCTCTTTCTTTCTTCTTCTTCTCGTACTTGAACTTGCCGTAGTCCATGACCTTGCACACGGGCGGCACCGCCTTGGGATTGATCTCCACGAGATCGAGCCCTGCCTGCGAGGCCATGCTCTGAGCCTGTTTCGTGGGCATGACGCCCAACATCTTGCCGTCTTCTCCGATTACCCTTACCTCCGACACTCTGATTCTGTGATTTACCCTGACCAGTGGTCCCTGGGTGCTCCTGGGGTCTTGTCTCATAACGTGTTTTTCTCTGCTCCTTTATTTAAGATTATAATCTCTGCCTTGCAGCTGCAGGCCCTTTTGGCCTGCCTGATCGAGCTCGACTCAACAGGCACGCCAATCGACTCAAGAGGCACGCCAAGGGCGTGCAGCTACTAACTATTATGTATACAGTCCGCTCAAGTCAAGGTCCGGCTCCCGGCATTTTTCCTTGAGCGCCGCGATTGCCTCCTCGTTTGTTTTCACACCCATGTCGTCCTCGACCCTTCCGCGAAGGGACACGGCTGCCTGCTCGGCCTCCCTGCCGCCGACCACGCCGATGTAGGGGATGCGCATCAGGCGCGCCTCTCTTATTTTCGCTCCCAGCTTGGACGAGGACAGGTCCAGGACCGTCCTGATTCCCTCCCGCCGCATGGCGGCCTCCACCTTGCGCACGGCCTCTTCCTGGTCCGCGGTAACGTTCATGAGCACGATCTGCTCCGGCGACAGCCACCCCGGAAACGCGCCCGCGTAATGCTCGATGAGCACGCCGAAAAATCTCTCCAGGCTCCCCAGAAGCGCCCTGTGCAGCATGATGGGCCGCTTGAGCGTCCCGTCGGAGGCTGCGTAGCGCAGCTCGAACCTCTCGGGGAGGTTGAAATCCAGCTGCGCCGTGGTGCACTGCCATCGCCGTCCCAGGACGTCTTTCACGTCGATATCGATCTTGGGCCCGTAAAAGGCTCCGCCGCCCTCGTCGAGCTCGTAATCAAATCCAATGTCGTCGAGCGCCGCCTTGAGGTGCTTTTCCGCCTCGTCCCACAGGGCCACCTCCCCGATGTACCCTTCCGCCGGCCGCGTGGCCAGGCGCACGTAGAAATCATCGAACCCGAACGCCTTGAGCAGCGACACCGACAGGCGCACGATGCCCACGATCTCCCTTCCCATGTCCTCGCGCCGGCAGAAGACATGCGCGTCGTCCTGCGTAAAACCCCTGACGCGCAGCAGGCCCAGGAGCTGCCCCGATTTCTCGTAGCGGTACACGGTCCCGAGCTCGGCCCAGCGCAGGGGCAGGTCTCGCCAGCTGCGAACCTTCGAGCGATAGATCATCATGGCAAAGGGACAGTTCATGGGCTTGAGCATGTACTGCTGTCCCTCTAAATCCACGGGCGGGTACATGAAGTCCTTGTAAAAGCCCATGTGGCCGCTCGTCTCCCAGAGCCCCACCTTGCCCACGTGAGGGGAGCCGACAAGGCCGTAGCCGGCCTCGAAATGGGCCCGGGTCCAGAACTGCTCGATCTTGTGGCGCACGAACGCGCCCCGCGGATGCCACAGGACCAGCCCGCCGCCGACGCGCTCGTCGATGGAAAACAGGTCCAGGTCCGTGCCGAGCCTGCGGTGGTCCCTCTTTTTCGCCTCCTCCAGGCGTTTCAAATGCCCGTCCAGGGCCTCCTTGCTGAAAAAGGCCGTGCCGTAAACCCGCGAGAGCATCTTGTTGCGCTCGTCGCCGCGCCAGAACGCGCCGGAGGTCTTCATGATCTTGAAGTGCCTGATCGGCTTTGTCGACGGCAGGTGCGGCCCCGCGCAAAGGTCCGTCCACTGCCCGTGCGTGTAGAGCGTGATCTTCTCGCCCTCGGGAATGTCTTCGAGGAGCTCCAGCTTGTAGGCCTCCTTCAGGCCGCTGAAAAACTCGGCCGCCTCTTTTTTCGAGACCTCCTTCCGGGCGAACGCGCTGCGCTCCTTCTTGAGGATCTCGCGCATCTTCTTTTCAATGCCCCCCAGGTCCTCCTCCGTGAACGCGCCCTCGGGCCGGTCGAAATCATAGTAGAACCCGTCCTCGATGCTGGGCCCGATGGTCACTTTCGTCCCTGGGAAGAGCCGCTGCACCGCGTCGGCCATGACATGGGACGTGCTGTGGCGCAGGATGCGGAGGGCCGCGTCTCCGCCGTCCGCCTCCAGCGGCTCGACGGCCGCGATCCCGTCCACGGGAAACTGCAAATCCCTGGTCTCGCCGTTTACTCTTGCGCCTATGGTCTGGTCGGAAAGCTTTCCTGCTTCCTTCAGGATTTCGCCCGCGGTTTTCATGAGCGATACAGGAAAGAAGGTATGGTTACGATTTTTCGCATGCTAAGTACAACGCCCCCCGATTCCATGCCCACGGGTAGGGGAGGCTTTAGCCTCCCGATCTCCTTCTTGGGTAGGGGAGGCTTTAGCCTCCCGAAGGATGGGAGCCTGAAGGCTCCCCTACACGTGAGCTTGTCGGGCGACTGAGCTCGCCCCTGCCCCGGATTCGGGTACGACGCCGCTTGTAGGCGCGGACGGGATTGAACCGACGACCCCTACCGCGTCAAGGTAGTGCTCTCCCACTGAGCTACGCGCCTCAACTGCTTTCGTTTTTTTTGCGGGGCAAAATCCCCTTTTAATTAAAAACGATATCATTAAAGTAATTATTATTCCTCTACCAGTCAAGAGAAAAAAAACAAAACCGTTTTTTTTTCTCGGCTATCGGCTATCGGCTTTCGGCTTCGGAACCGGATTGTACTGAGCTTGAGAAAAAAAAGGGAGGTGGATTGGCCTTATTCAACCAATTTGTCGTACTCGGCATGCGTGCCTATCCAGAACCACAACAGGCCTTCCTCCACTTCCACGGCCAGGGCTCGGTGGCACCGACCGGTAGCGTCCCACTTTCTTCAATCTCAGGGATGGGTGTTGCGGATTGTTTTTCAAATGCTGAAAGTTCCTGTCAGCCAGCTCTTTGATACGGTCGGGGAGACTCTTGTAGCATTCCCAGAACAACGGGCTTGCAACATGCATCATAGCTCTTTGGATTTTCCGGCTTTATGGTCCGAAAGCGCTTTTTCCGCAATTCTATCGAGCTTCCCCGCCTTGACATCTTCTTCAAGTTTTCTATCCCATGCCGCCGCATCGTACTGCTCGAACCACTCCCGGAACTCGGCCAATTCTTCTTCCGTCAGCTCCGACACTGCTTTTTTTATGCTTTTTACCGTGGCCATCAGTGTATTTCCCCTTTGTCCCTTTCCGCTGCTATTTTCTTCTGTTTTAAATGTAGGCGGCATTCCTCTTCCGGTCAAGAGAAAAAATGAAAACATGGTGTGGTGGTTGTGGGAATGACGGTGGACGGCTTTGATGCCATCCTCCCGAAGGGCAAGTTATCTATTATTGTTCAACTGATACTTCAACGACAGCACACTCTATGGTGTTAATGATCTTGGTGCACTTGTACTCCACCTTGTGTCCACAGCCAATAATAGTAGCATAAAATGAGGAGCTATCGAGTATTTCGAATTCATATTCTTTAATATCTCTTTCATGGCAATTAAAATCCATCAGGAATTTAGGTATTGCATGTTTTTCAGTCAGTGTTTGCGCTCTTTTCGCATTAATACTTGCTATACAACCCATCTGAAAAATGAAAAAAGCAAGAAATGACACCCTTCTGATGAAGAGGACGATTCCACTGGCTCTTTTCTTTGTCTTTTTCAACGACATCAATCCACACCCCTCGAGGCTCTGTTTCATTCCAGTCTGAATATTGAAGATTTTTTTTGGGAATCAAGACGCAGTTTTTACTAGTCCAGGAAAGGCTCTTCTTCTTCCTTCTTCACAACTTTGCCTTTGCCCTTTCCCTTTCCTTTTCCAAGGGGCATTCCGAACTGAAGGCCCACGGTGATGTCGATGTTCCAGGCGAACCGGTCATAGACCACGAACTCGCTGGTAAGGCCGAAGACAACGCCCATGTAATCAAGGAACCTGTAGGAAACCAGCACCTCGGGCAGCAGCAGGCCCGTGCTTCCGGCCAGGCGCCAGTAGGCGACCTTGCTGCTGCGCTGCGGGTCCTGCGTGGTGCAGTTCAGGTTATAAAGATCGCCGGCGTCTTGCCATTCAGCGCACCAGTAAGGGTGCGTCATGTTGTCGATCTTGTGGCGCATCTTGGTGTAGCCGCCGCCGATGCCGATGTTGATCCACCATTCGCTGTTCTTGCCCGCGGTCACGAGAAAAACGAGCTTGCCCCCGGCCGACAGGTTGTTCTTGTCATTGTCATGCAGGTCATAGGGGTGGATGACGGACCCATCGGTCCTGAGAGGGGATGACCCCACGTCACCGGACATGAACTGGTAGCGCATGTAGGCGCCAACGCCGATGGCAAAGTTGCCGAGCACGAAGTACCCGCCCGAGAGCGAGAGCCTCAGCGCGGGGCCGCTCATGGAGAACCCGGCGGACTTGAGCTCCTGGCAGTACTTGGGGTCCTTGACGGTTTCCCCCGTGGCGATGCTTCGCTTGCCGCAGTACGCGTCCCCGGTGACAATGCCGAACCCGAAGGCGAACAGGAGGTCCACGGAGATGAAGCCGGCCCCTCCGGCGCCGCCGCCTTTTTTCTTCTTCTTGTCCTTTTTTGCGGCGTCGTCGATCACGCACATGCTCTCCCAGCACTTGAAGCCTTCGATGCACTCGGCGTCGGAAAAGCAGATGTCGGGGTTCTGCTTGCACTTCTGCTCGGGCGGCGACATGGGCCCCATGGTCGGGGGCGTTCCGGCCAGCATCTGCACGTATTTCATGGTCAGCGGCGTCTGCATGCCTCCCGTCGGCTCGAAGGCCAGGGGCGTTCCGTCCTTTGACGCAATCATGATGTAGTATTCGTACGACGGCGGGTTGATGACGAAATCGCAGTCGAGCTTTGTGCCGTACGCTTCCATGCCCGTCATCTTGGTCATTTCCTGTTTCTGGTAGTTGGCTTCGCCGGGCGCCCTGAAAAACAGGAACACGCTTCCCACGGAAGCGGAGATGGCCGGGTTGATCTCCACGTAGATGGGAACGGGATAGCCGTAGAGCTGCTCGGGAACGGGCGCGTGCCGCGTCATTTTCATTTCATAGCCCGGCGCAGGCGTGGGCGTGGGCGTGGGGTAGGGCGTGGGGTAGGGCGTGGGCGTGGGCGTGGGCGTCGGTGTGGGCGTTGGCGTCGGCGTGGGGTAGGGCGTCGGTGTGGGCGTTGGCGTCGGCGTGGGGGTTATGGCCGTGGAGCCGACCTGCTTTTTCGCAAGATTGAACACCATCTGAATGTCGGGAGAGCTGTACATGACGTCGAGCTGAAGCGACGGGTTCCACTGGAGGGCCGTCATGAACGCGTTCATTCCCGCCGTCGTGTCCTGGAATCCGCCGACCTGGATAATGCCGTAGTTCATGTAGGTCTTGGCCTGCCAGCCCGCCGTCAGGCCGCACTGCGGGTTGCTGCAGAACCCGATCGCCTGCTCGATGTACTGCTTGGCCGTGTCGATCTCCAGGCCGGCGAACGAGTCCATGGCGTTCTTGTTCAGGTCCATTACCTGCTGGAGACACTGCTGGTTGGCCTGGGCCGCGGCCCGCGGCGGGTTGAAAAAGACGGCGCACAGGGCGCAGAAGATTGCTGCCGGTACTATTTTTCTCATCATAAAAAGCTCTCCTTCGATAAGACCAAATGATCGCGTGTAGCTGCGGGCCCCTGGCCCGCCCGCGGCACGCCGGTGGCGCGTGCAGCTACTGCAACTACTTCTTTTTCTTCTTGCCCTTCGCGGCGCCGAACTTCTTCTCGTACGCCTTGCACTTCGACGGCATGGTCAGGATCGGGCAGGGCCTGTCGACCTCGTCCACGTCCGTGCGCATGAACTCGACCCTCCGGTTCGTGCCCCGGCCTTCCTGGGTCGCGTTGTCGGCAATCGGGCAGGATTCGCCGAACCCGACGGATGTCAGCCTGTACCCCTCGATGCCGTGCTCGATCAGGTACGTCTTGACGGACTTGGCCCTGGCCGCGGACAGGCACAGGTTGTAGTCATCCTTGCCCTTGTCGTCCGTGTGGCCCTGGATCTCGAGCTTGATCTCCGGCATATCCTTCAGCACCATGACGACCTCGTTCAGGATGCCATAGGATTCCGGCTTGATCACCGCCTTGTTGAACTCGAAGTAAATCGTCTGCAGGATCTTCAGGTACTTGTCCGTGATCACGACGCCGGTGTACTTCTTCGGACAGCCGTTCTCCTCGGGCACGCCCTTGATGTTGGGGCAATCGTCGTCCACGTCCTTGATCGTGTCGGCGTCGTTGTCGTCGTCCGGGCATCCGTCCTCATCCTTCCAGCCGTCGGGGTCTTCCGGCTCGTTCGGGCACTGATCCGCGTCGTCCAGTATCCCGTCAACATCGTTGTCGGGCTCGGGACAGCCGTCCGAATCGAGGTAGCCGTCGGAATCCTCGGGATCGACGATGCATATATCCTTGCTGTCGGGGATCGTGTCAAGGTCCGTGTCCTGGTCCTCGGGACAGCAGTCGTCGTCCTCGACACCGTCATAATCCTCGGGATCGTCGGGGCATTCGTCGACATTGTCCAGGCAGCCGTCCCCGTCGCGGTCGCCCACCTTCGGTATCATGGGAACCTCGACCTTCACTTCCTTGGGAGCGCAAATCTCTGGCGGGCTGAGCTCGTACGCCTGCTGGGCGTTCTGCTCCGCGATTTTCGTGTGATACTTCACCTTGCTCAGGTAACCCTCGTCGAGCTCCAGCTGGGCAAACGCATGATGGCTCTTGGCCATGGCAAGCTGTACCGGCGCGCACGTGTACGCCCCGTTGGCCTCGGCCTGGTCGATCGTATCCTTGATGCCGCTCAGCTGCCCCCTCAACCCCTGTGCGGCCGTGCAGGAAAACGCGAGCAGCACGGCGGCGACCAGGACCGCGGATTTCGAAATTGCGTCAAATGACTTCAGGTTCATCATGCACTCACTCCGAGCTTTCGACCGGTTTTTTCCTGCCCGCTTCCATCTTCAACCGTACCGCGATGTCCTTTGCCTTTTTCCCGTACTGCGCCGCGATTTTCATCAGCTCGATGGCGGCCTGGTAATCTGCCTTGGACACCTCCTCCTGCCCCTTTGCGAAATGCTCCTCGGCATAGGTGATTTCGTATCTCGCGTATTCCTCCTCGCCCCTTCCGGCGCCGTTCGCCTTTGCGGCGGAAATGTGACCCTTGGCATCCGAGACCTTCATTGCGTACCAGATGGGACCGCACCCCGCTATGAATACAAAAACGGAAAGTATTAATGCAATTGTTTTAAAATAACGCATCTTTTTCATAAATTTTACCCAAGTTAAATAGTAAATGTCAATTTTTATCAAATAATCGGACTCGGGTCAATAGTTATTATTAATGGGGGTCGGACCTGGATCTTGCGCTCTCCTGAATGCGCGAGAGGTCCGATCCCCTCCTTGAAATTGAACACCTGCTATTTCACGGCAGGCATTGTTAGAAGACCCGCTGTTTGCTATACATTCATTGGACTCTTATTAATCCCGTGAATTTGCAATTAATGAAACTGGCTGATGCCGGGGAGGGTGAAAAACTGCTCCTGCTGGGCAATGAGGCCATTGTCCGGGGCGCGATCGAAGCCGGTGTCAGGGTCGTCACCACCTATCCGGGAACACCGGCGTCGGAAATAGGGGACAGCTTCTGCGCGCTTCGCCACAAGCTGGGAATTCACTTCGAATATTCCGTTAACGAGAAAGTGGCGTACGAGGTGGCTTTCGGCGCGTGCCTGGGCGGCGCACGGGCGCTGACCTCCATGAAGCACCTGGGCCTGAACGTGGCCGGGGACCCGTTCGTCACATCGGCCTATGTCGGGACCACGGCGGGGTTTGTCATTGTCAGCGCCGGAGAGCCGGGCTGCCACACCTCCCCCAATGAGCAGGACCACCGGTATTTCGCCCGCATGGCCTACGTGCCCGTGTTCGATCCGAGCGGCCCGCAGGAAGCCTGCGACATGACCCGCTTGGCCTTCGAGCTTTCGGAGCGCTGGAGCCTGCCCATTCTCATTCGCCCCACTACACGCGTGAGCCATTCACAGGGAATCGTTGCGACCGGGGCCGCGGCCGAGCCCGTGGAAAATATTTTATTCAAGCGCGATCCTTCCCGTTTCGTGCCCATACCGCGCAATGCCAGGGAGCTTCGAAAAACTCTCATCAGGAGAATCGAAGCAGCCGCCCGCGATCGCGACTGCCTCCGGTTCAATACTCTCGAAGGCAGCGGCAGCGATCTTGCGATTGTCACGTCCGGCGTCAGCAGCAGCTACGTGCATGATGCGGTCAGGGAGCTCGGGCTGACCGGGGGTGTGAGGACCCTCAAGCTTTCCATCCCCTACCCGCTGTCCGCGCAGCTGCTCGTCGAATCCCTCCGGGGGGCGGCGAAAATACTGGTCGTGGAAGAGCTGGAGCCCTTTTTAGAGGATTTTGTCAAGAAGACCCTCTTCGACGCCGGCGTCCGCGTCCCGGTTCTCGGCAAGCACGACCATGTCCTTCCGCTGGACGGCGAATACTCGCCCGGGCTGGTCAGGCAGGCGGTTTCATTCGCCGGCACATCGAAAAAGACCGCCCTTCCCCCGCCGGAGAAAAAGGATGCAGCAGAGGGCAGGCCCGGCGGAGGGCCGCCGCCGCCCCTTCCCGTGCGGCCGCCCATTCTCTGTCCCGGCTGCCCTCACCGGGCAAGCTTTTTCGCCCTGAAGCTCGCGGCGCGGCCGGACGACATTTTCATCAATGACATCGGTTGTTACACGCTCGGCATGGCCCCGCCTTTCAACATGGGAGACATCCTGCTGAGCATGGGGACGAGCATCACGGCCGGTGGAGGGGTCTTCCTTGCGACGAAGCGCAAGACCGTGGCGTTTATCGGCGACTCCACGTTCTTTCACTCCGGGATCACGGGCCTCATCAACGCGGTCATCAACAATCACGACATTCTGCTCGTCATCCTGGACAACCAGGTCACGGGCATGACCGGGCATCAGCCGAGCCCTTCCCGCCTCGAAGGGCGCGAGACGCCCGGCAGGGCGGAGAGCGAAGCCGGCGACGCCTCGATTTCCATCGAAGAGCTGTGCCGCGCCTGCGGCGTGACAAACCTGGCCGTAATAGACCCCTCGGATCCCGGCGCCACGCTGGAGACGACAAAAGCGTTTCACGCCGCCAAGGGCGTGAGCGTCATCGTCTCGCGCCATCCGTGCCCCATCGCCTTCCCGCAGCCCGCTGCCGAAAAAAAGGTTTACAGGGTCGACCCGGATGCCTGCCGCGTGTGCGCGCAATCCTGCGGAGAATCGGCGTGCGGCCAGGCCCCGACCCCGGCCTACGGCCTGGCGCGCAGCGTCAAGAGGATTGCCGGCTGCGGCTCCATCTCGCCCTCCCGGGAAAAAACGCCGTGCTCCGCGTCCTGCCCCGCCGGCCTCTGCATCCAGGGTTTTATCTCGCAGGCCCTGTGCGGCGACCTGGCGGCCGCCTACAGGACCATCCGCAGGCCCCTGCCCCTGGCCGGGGTCATTGCGCGCATCTGCCCGCGTCCCTGCGAGGCCGGCTGCGTGCGAAAGGACCACGACGATGCCGTGAACATCAACGACATCAAGCGGTTTGTCCTCGAAAACGTAGAAGAAAAAATAAAAAAGGCTTTCCTTGGCTCGCTGCTCAAGGCCGCCCCGGATCACGGGAAAAAAGTCGCCGTTGTCGGCAGCGGCCCGGCCGGCCTTGCCGCCGCGTGGGAGCTTCGCCTGCGCGGCTACGGCGTGACGGTTTTCGAAAAGGAAAAGGAGGCGGGCGGTCTTCTTCGCCGGGCCATTCCGCGCTTCAGGCTGCCGCAGGATGTGCTCGACGGGGACATTCAGGAAATCCTGTCCGCGGGCGTGACCCTCGAGACCGGCGCCGCCCTGGGAAGGGATTTTTCCCTGGACGACCTGGCCGGCCGCGGCTTCGAGGCGGTATTCCTTGCAACGGGCGCGTCGAGAGGCATACGCAGCGACATTGAAGGCAGCGGCGCTGAAGGCGTTTTCGATGCCCTGGAATTTCTTCACGCCGTCGGCAGCGGGGAAATCCGAACCCTGGACGGCGGCGTTGTCGTCGTGGGCGGAGGCGATGCGGCCATGGACGCGGCCAGGACGGCGCTGCGGCTCGGCGCGGCCTCCACGACCGTGCTTTACAGGCGGACCGAAGAGGACATGCCGGCCGGCGCGCTGGAAATCGAAGAGGCGCGGGAAGAGGGTGTGGAGTTCGTCTTCCAGGCCCTGCCCGAAAAGATTTCAATGGACCCTGACGGCTCCGCGATCTGCGTAACCGCCGTCAGAACAAAGCCGGGGCCCCGGGACGCGTCGGCGCGGGCCGGGCCGGTGCCCGTCGAGGGAAGCGCGTTCGAGCTTGAGGCGCGCTTCGTCATCTTTGCCACTGGCCAGCGGCTCGGCAAAGAGGTGGAGGCGATGTTCGGGGACCGCGGGCTGTCGTCCTCCGGCTTTGTCCGTGTCGGGATGGACAGCATGGAGACGTCGATAGAGGGCGTATTCGCCGGAGGCGACGCTTCCAGCGGTCCCATGACCGTGGTCAGCGCCGTGGCCGCCGGAAGGAAGGCGGCCCGGGGAATCGACGTGAAGCTGAGAGGGGAGGAGGCCCTTGCCCCTGACCCGTCCCTTCGGCCGCCGGAAGAAACAGTGGACGTGGCTGCCGAGGGCGTTGTCCGCAGGGAGCGCATGCTGCCGCTGAAGCTCCCGGCCGGTGAACGAAGCCGCACCATGGACGAAGTGGCCATGACGCTCTCGAAGCAGGGCATGATCGACGAGGCCGACCGGTGCCTTGCCTGCGGCAGCTGCGCGCTGTGCAGCGCCTGCGTGACCGCTTTGGGCTGCCCTGCTTTTTACATCACGCAGCAGGGCAAGATGCAGATCGACCCGAACCTTTGCAACGGCTGCGGCCTCTGCGTGCAGGTCTGCCCGAACATGGCCATCTCTCCGGCCGATGAGCAGGACCCGGCATCCGCGCTGTCCGGAACCCGGCCAGAAAAAGAGCCGTGCCTGGCACGGCAAGCCGTAAAATCGTGCTCATCAAGAACCTGGGAGCCTCCCCCGGTGCTGCGCATGCACCTGGCAGGCGTCGGGGGCCAGGGCACCCTGAGCTCGTCGGGCGTGCTCGGCGAGGCGGCGAAACGGGCCGGCCTCAATGTGCTGATCAGCGCGCTTCACGGCATGGCCCAGCGCGGCGGCATGGTTACCAACCAGGTGATTATCGGCGATGTTCGCAGCCCGGTGATCGACCCGGGCATGGCCGACGTTATCGTCGGCTTCGAGCCGCTCGAAACCGTTCGCTCGCTCCCCTTCGGCCGGGCGGGGTGCGTCGTCATCATGAACACGGCCCCGGTCACCCCGTTTTCCCTGACGATTTCGGGCAAGCGCTGCCCTGACGTTGAAACCCTGCTTCCCGCTGTTTGCGGCCGGGCATCCCTCGTCCTGACCGTGGACGCGCTGGAGCTCGCCGGCAGGGCCGGGAACCCGAAGGCCGTCAGCGCCGTCATGCTCGGAATGATCGCCGGAGCCGGCATCCTGCCTTTTCCCGCCGGGGCCCTGAAAGAGACCCTGCTGTCGCTCTCCCCGCCCTCGAGGGCGGAGGTCAACGCCCGCGCTTTCGACCTCGGGTTGAAGCGGGCAAAACCATCGTAGCTGCACGCCCTCGGCGTGCCTGAAATCACGCAGCGTTTATCGGGCGGGCCACGCTTGTCCCGAGCGAAGCGAGGGAGCCGCGCTTTCCCGCAGCACAAGGCTATGCGGCTATAAAATGATCGGTTCCACGCCGTTGCTCTCGCGCAGGTCTTCCTGCAGAAATGAGATCAACCTGTCCATGGAATAGGGCTTGGGGAGAAAGGCCACTGCGCCTGTTCCGCTGAGAGCCACCTGCCTCTCCGAGATGTGGTAGGCGGAAACAAGAATGACCTTAATGTGGGGGTATGAATCCTTGATGACCCTGCAGAGCTCCAGCCCGCTGATCCCCGGCATCATGAGATCGACGAGCGCCACGTCGACGGCCTGCACGTCGATAACATTGATGGCCTCCTTGGCATTGAACGCCTGATAGACCAGAAACCCCTCGCTGCGCAGGCCCATGCTCAGGCTCCGGCAGTGGGATGGCTCATCGTCGACCACTAGGATATTCATGATGGCTTCTAGACCATGCAAATATAATTCCAACCTCGATGTGACGCTTTTTCCTTGTTTTACTAGAAAAATGCTGGAAAAAAAGGGGGGAACAGCAACCGGTCCGACCAGAAGTGGAATTTTCCATTTCATTAGTGAAACGAGAAACGGGCATGGTTCAAATCAAGTTAGCGCCTTCGGCGCAACTTGTGCTTGTAGAGCTGGGTAGTGCAGGGGCTTTGGCCCCGCCGACATGAGCCCCGCTTCAGGCGGCCCTGAAGGGCCGCACTACAGTCATGGAGAAAGAAAGGCGGGCGGAGTTTTCCGATAAGCCGGATTCTGTCCAGGAGCCTGCCGGAGAACTGGCTCTGCTGCGGTGCGCTATCCATCCCCTGTGGCTGTGTCGCTGCACCCCGCTCCTTGCCACAGGAGCGCCTAGCACGCCTCACTACGAGCCATTTCTCCGGCAGGCTCCGGCATGGCCATTCATCTGGGGCTGTCGTTGCCGGCAGCCTCGAGCGATCTACCCGGGGAGCAATGAGCGGGCAGCTCGTGTCCCCTGCTTGATCTTGCTCCGGGTGGGGTTTACCGTGCCTCCCGTGTCGCCACGGGAGCGGTGGGCTCTTACCCCGCCGTTTCACCCTTCCCGGACCGGCGCAAGCAGGTCCGGCGGTCTGTTCTCTGTGGCACTTTCCGCCGGTCACCCGGCGTCCGCGTTACGGACCACCCTGCCCTGTGGAGTCCGGACTTTCCTCCGGCCGGAATGCTCAGCATTCCGGCCGGCGGCCATGTGGAATACTCCGCCCGCCGAGCTATCAGCATGTATCCGGAACGGGCCTTTGTCAACAGCTATATCTTCTGGGCGTCGCGGCTCATCGAGATGATTTCCTTGAACAGCTTCGCGACCTGCTTCTTCGGAAGGCCGAACTCAGACGACAGCTCGCCGACCCTGGCCATGACCTCTTTTTCCCTGGCCGCGTTCTGGAGCGAAATCTTTTTCTCCTTTTTCAGCGCGCCGACCTCTTTCGCCAGGGCAAGCCTCCTGCCGATCGTTTCAACGATAAGCTCATCGCATCCGTCGATGATCGTCCTGAGGCTGTCGAGATCCAGGGCCGCTTCGGCTATGGCCAGCTGGCGCATGAGCGCGTCGAGCAGCACGATGGAAACCATGGCCTCGGCAACGGGCACGATCCTGGGGGCAATGCAGGCGTCATGCCTTCCGCGCACGGCAATTATCTTTTTGCGGCCGCTCGTGTCAATGGTCTTCTGCTCCCTTCCTATGGACGGCGTGG